>CALWKN010000049.1 GCA_944381265.1 uncultured Clostridia bacterium | reverse complement strand
AGCGCCGGAAAGCCCTACCGCGAGGCGGTGGGCGCGCGCTGGGCCATGTCCGGACCCATCCCGGCCTCCGTCGCCGACATGCCGGTTCTGGACGCCTCCAAGGTGGAGGACGTCGCCGGGCCCTGCGATTTCGTCTTCTGCGCCGTGGACATGAAGAAGGACGAGATCCGCGCCCTGGAAGAGGCCTACGCCAGGACCGAGACGCCCGTCGTCTCCAACAATTCCGCCAATCGCGGCGCGCCGGACGTGCCCATGCTCATCCCCGAGACCAACCCCGAGCACGCCCACGCCATCGTCCGCCAGCGGGAGCGCCTGGGCACCAAGGTCGGCTTCATCGCCGTCAAGCCCAACTGCTCCATCCAGTCCTACGTCCCGGCTCTGGCGCCGCTGTACTCCTGCGGCATCGAGAGCGTGATGGTCTCCACCTACCAGGCCATCTCCGGCGCGGGCAAGACCTTCCAGACCATGCCGGAGATCCTGGACAACGTCATCCCCTTCATCTCCGGCGAGGAGGAGAAGAGCGAGCAGGAGCCGCTGAAGATCTGGGGCAAGCTCGAGGACGGCCTCATCGTCAACGCCGCCTTCCCCAAGATCTCCGCCCACTGCGTGCGCGTGCCCGTCTCCGACGGACACCTGGCCACCGTCTTTGTCAAGTTCAAGAACAAGCCCACCAAGGAGCAGATGCTCGCGGCCTGGGCCACATTCAAGGGCGAGCCGCAGAAGCTCGAGCTGCCCAGCGCCCCGGCGCAGTTCCTCCACTACTGCGCGGAGGACAACCGACCGCAGACCAAGCTCGACCGCGACTACGAGCGCGGCATGGGCATCTGCATCGGCCGCCTGCGCGACGACCCGATCTTCGACTACCGTTTCGTCTGCCTGTCCCACAACACGCTGCGCGGCGCCGCCGGCGGCGCGGTGGAGACGGCCGAGCTCCTCTGCGCCCAGGGCTGGATCCCCCACAAGGCGTAACCTCCCAAAAAACGCACACAAAAGCGCCCCGGTCCTTCCAAAGACGGAAGGCCCGGGGCGCTTTCCTTGCGCAAAAACGAGAGGGGAGACGGAGCCAAAATCGCCCGCGCCTCCCCCGGCTCCCATGCGGGAGAACCAGGGGAGGCGGAGCGTAGGCTCAGGCGTCAAAGACGCGGAACTTCTGTCCCTGCCCGCCCAGCAGGAAGCAGCTTCCCATGGGCACGGTGTGCGGGTAGTGCGGCGGCAGCTTCCGCCCGTCCTCCAGGAACGTGCCGTAGGTGGAGCCAAGGTCCGTGATCTTCACCTCGCCGCCCTGCAGCGCCAGGCGGCAGTGCTGGCGGCTGATGCCCTGCGCCCCGTCCGGGAAGCGCATGCTGCACTGGGCATCCCGGCCCAGCGTCAGCCCCTCCGGCCCCACGCGGAAGATCTGCCCCTTCAGCGACCCGTTCAGGCACTGCACATACACCGCCCGCCCCGCGACCGTCGGGGTCGGCACCGAAAATGGACGCGGCGGCGCCGCATAGCCCGCCGCGCGCGGGTCCGGACCGTAGGCGTTTGCCCCGCTCTGTCCCTCTGTGGCGCAGAGGATCAGCAGGATCACCGTGCCCACCGGCGGCAGGAAGCTCAGCAGCCACCACAGCCCGCTGCGCCCGATGTCGTGCAGGCGGCGGAAGCTCACCGCCGCCTGCGGCAGCAGCATCGCCAGGGCAAAGACCGTGCCCAGCGTCCAGCCAAAGGGGATCAGCGCAAACACCGAAAGACAGAGCGAAACCAGAATCACGAACAGCTGGAAGTACCAGAACTCGCTGCGCCGCGCCCGGCCGGAAAACACCGCGTACTTGGTAAACGCGCTTCGTATCGCCTCAAAGAACCCCATGAAAACGCCTCCCTTTTTGTTTCTGGCCCTATTCTACCACGGGGTCCCGCGCCGCCGTCCAACTCCGTTCCGCGTCCCGTCACATCCGCAGGCCGCGTATGTCCGACAGCGTCAGCGGCGCGTGCAGCGCAAGGTTCACCGCGTCGCTCAGCAGCGCCGCCGCCGCGCGCACGCGCTCGTCGCTGTCCGCCGGGGCCACCAGCATCTGCCCCGCGCCCAGGGTCTCCGACAGCTGCCGCGCGTCGAGCTTCGCCCCCGTTTCCCCCGCCAGGTACTCCAGCGCCTCGCGCAGTATGGTCGAGGCGTGGATCACCGTCGGCACGCCCAGCGCCAGCACCGGCAGGCCCAGCGCCTCCTGCGTCACCGCCGCGCGCCGGTTGCCCGCCCCCGAGCCCGGCGCCACCCCGGCGTCGGTGATCTGCACCGTGGTCAGCAGCCGCTCCGCGCTGCGCGATGCCAGCGCGTCCAGCGCCAGCACCGCCCGCGGCCGGAATGAGGCGCACACCGCCCGCAGCAGCGCCTCCGTCTCCAGCCCCGTCTCGCCCGTGACGCCGGGGGAGAGCACCCCCACCGGCCGCAAATTTCCCGCGCCGCGCAGGTGCGCCGTGGCCAGCACCGCCCCCGCCGCCCGCGGCCCCAGCGAGTCCGGCGTGAGGTTCCGGTTCCCAAGGCCCGCCACCAATACGCCGTCCCCGTCGCCAAGGGGCAGCAGCGCCTGGATCTCCCGGGCGATGCGCGCGGCCAGCGCCCCCGCTTCCCGCGCCGTCCCGTCGCACAGCGCCGCGCTTGCGATCGTCACATACGTCCCCCGCATTTTGCCAAGCGCCCGCGCGCCCGCCTCGCTCTTTACCTTCACGCGCACGATCTGCGCGCCGTCCGCGTCCTCCCGCGCCATCTCCACGCCCGGGATCTCGCCCTTTGCCGCCTCGCGCGCCTCCATCGCAAGATCCGTGCGCCAAACGCCTTCCGCCATGCACCCGTCTCCTTTCTTCGCCGCGCCCGTCTTTGACGCGGCCTTTTCCCTAGTCTGCCCGTTTTCCCGCCCCTCCCGGCGTTAATTTCCTGAGAAATTGGAAATTTTGCTTGCAATTCTCCGGCGGGGATGCTATGATAGTGGATGTCGATTTGTACTGAGGGGGTGAAAAGAAATGCCGAACATCAAGTCCGCGATCAAGCGCGTCAAGGTCACCGCCACGAAGAACCTGCAGAACCGCATGGTCAAGTCCTCCGTGCGCACCCAGATCAAGAAGTTTGACGCCACCGTCGCTGCGGGCGACGCCTCTCAGATTGAGAGCCAGCTCCGCGTGACTGCCGCCGCTGTCGACAAGGCCGCCGCGAAGCACGTGATGCACAAGAACGCCGCCAACCGCAAGAAGGCGCAGCTGGCCCGCGCCGCCGCCAAGGCCAACGGCTAAAGCTCGTTTTCGCCAACACAAACGGCCCGCTCTTCTTTCCGACGCTGCGGAAAGGGGAACGGGCCGTTTTTTTCCCCTAAGGCATATTCCCCGCCAAATGCGCATATGGAATGTAGCAGGCAAGGAAATCTGCCGGAGGGGAGAGGGAATATGATCCGCATCAAGGTCTTCAAGCTCTCGCAGCTCATCGGCGCGGCGGTGCTGGCCGCGCTGCTCCTGGTGGCGATCGTGGTGGGCGTGCGCGTCTTTTCCGGCGCGCAGGACGCGCCGGAGACGGCGGGGGACCTGGGGCTTTCGGCTTCGGCCGAAGCCCCGCAGGCGGACAAGCCCTCCGCCTGGCTGCTGCCGGAGGAGGCCGTGCCCGTCACCGCCGAAGGGGAGACGGGCGACGTCCCCGACGACGAGGACCGCATACGCGTAGAGATCGAGAAGATCGAGGGCGAGTTCATCGCCGAGCCCAAGGCCCAGCCGCGCGTGCTGCTCTACCACACCCACTCCTATGAGGCCTTCGCCCAGGACCCGGACGACCCCTATGAGGAGACCACGCAGTGGCGCAGCGCCGACCCCAACTACAACATCATGGCCGTGGGCGCGCGCCTGAAGGAGGAGCTGGAAGCGCGCGGCATCGAGGTGGTGCACGATTTGACCGAGCACGAGCCGCCAAAGCTCGGCACGGCCTACATACGCTCCTTGGAGACGCTGGAGTCCTACGCCGAGGCGGGCGAGGAGTTCGACCTCGTGCTCGACATCCACCGCGACGCCGCCAGCGCCCGCAACACCGACCCCTCCGCCGTGCTTGTGGACGGCAAGTCCTGCGCCCGCCTGATGATGCTCATCGGCACCGGCGAGGGCGACGACGGCGAGGGCTTTTCCGTCAAGCCCAACTGGCAGGAAAACTACAAGCTGGCTCAGGCCCTGACCGACGGCCTCAACGCCCTGGCGCCGGACCTCTGCCGCGACGTCATGGTCAAGACCGGCCGCTACAACCAGCACATGTCCGAGCGCGCGGTGCTGGTGGAGGTCGGCCACAACGAAAACACGCTGGAGGAGGCGCTAAACGCCATGACGCCCCTTGCCGACGTCATCGCCGACCTGCTGCTCGACCCCGCGTCCGCATTTGCCCCTTAGGCGTTTCTGTGCTATACTTATCTCCGTATCCTGTTTTGTATGGAGGCGGAGCATGGGCAGACCCATTGGCATCTTTGACTCGGGGGTGGGCGGCGTCAGCGTCCTGCGGGAGGCGATGGCCCTGCTGCCCAACGAGCGCTTTCTGTTCTTCGGCGACAACGCCCACGCGCCCTACGGCGCCAAGGCGCCGGAGGAGATCCGCGCCTGCGTGCGCGCCGTGGTGGACGAGCTCCTGTCCCGGGACGTCAAGGCCCTGGTCATCGCCTGCAACACCGCCACCGCCGCCGCGGCCAAGGACCTGCGCGCCGCCCTTTCCCTGCCCGTCATCGGCATGGAACCGGCGCTAAAGCCCGCCCATGCGTTGCTTCACGGCGGTCAGATCCTGGTCCTTGCCACCCCCGCCACGCTGCACATGGAGAAGTTCCGCCTGCTGATGGAGCGCTACGGCGAAGGGGCCGTGCCGGTGGAAGGGCGCGGCCTGGTCGAGTGCGTGGAGGCGGGGCACCTGGACGACGCCTGCGCCGCCTCGGCGCTGCAAAGCGTGCTCGCCCCGCACCTTTCCCGCCCGACGGACGCCATCGTCCTTGGCTGCACGCACTATGTCTTCCTGCGCCGCGCCCTGTCGCGCCTCGTCCCCGGCGTCCCCCTGGTGGACGGCAACGCCGGCACCGCGCGCCAGCTGCGCCGCGTGCTGGAGGCGCAGGGCCTTCTGGAAACGGCGGGCCCCGGCTCCTGTGAGCTGCACACCACCGGCGACCCCGCCCGCTTCCTGCCGCTGATGGAGCGCCTGCTGCGCGCCTGAAAAACATGTTTTTTGCGCCCTATATGAAACTTTTCCCCCCGCCCCTGCGTCCTAAGGATGGAAAGGGACTTTTTCGCTCCGCGAGCCCGCCGGCCTCTCCCGCCGGCGGGCTCGCTTTTTTGCCCTTTGGCCCGGGGTATGCGGCGGGGGATATTCCCCCTTGCGCGCACATATACTCCTGCGAGGTGAAGGCCATGGACAAACTGCTGGAGCAATTCACGCCCCCCTTCCGCGCCGCGCTGCCGGAAGGGGAACTCGCCCGCGCGCGGGAGATCCGCATCCGCGCCGGCCAGCCGCTGCTGCTGCGCGGCGCGCGCGATGTGCGCCTCCCTTTTCGCCCGAGCGAGGGACAGATCCGCGACCTGCTGCTCGCCTTCTGCGGCGGGGCGCTCTACGCGCGCCAGGAAGCGCTCGACCAGGGGTATCTTACGCTGCCCGGCGGCCACCGCGTGGGCGTGTGCGGCCACATGGCCCCGGACGAGGCGGGCCGCGCCGCCTTCCGCAGCGCGCAGGCGCTCAACGTGCGCATCGCCCGCCAGGTCCCCTGCGACGAGCGCGCGCTGCGCGCCGCCGCCCCGGACGGCGTCTTGCGCTCGACGCTGGTGCTCTCCGCGCCGGGCCTTGGCAAGACCACGCTGCTGCGGGAGCTGGCGCGGGCGCTCAGCCGGCGCGGCGCGCAGGTGGCCGTGGCCGACGAGCGCGGGGAGCTGGCCGCCTGCGTGCGCGGCGTGCCGCAGCTGGACGTCGGCCCCTGCACGGACGTGATGGACAACCTGGAAAAGGCGCCCGCCGTGCGGCTGCTGACGCGCGCCATGGCCCCGGACGTGCTCGTAACGGACGAGATCGGCGCGCCCGAGGACGCCGCAGCGCTGCTGGACGCGCGGCGCTGCGGCGTGCAGGTGCTCTGCAGCGCCCACGCCGAGAGCTTTGCCCAGGCGCTCCGGCGCGCGGCGGTGGGGGAGCTTCTGCGGGAAAAGGTCTTTGACCGCGTGCTGGTGCTGGGCGGCGCGGTGGGGCGCGTAAAAGCGGTGCTGGACGGGGAGGGAAGGCCATGCTGAAGCACTTGGGCGCGATGCTGATCGCGCTTGCCTTGGGGGCGCTGGGCTTCCTCTATGTGGCGCGGGAGCACGCCCGCCTGGACGCGCTGGAAGACGCGCTGCGCGCCGTGCGCCTGCTGCGCGCCCAGGTGCTGCGCCTGCGCCTGCCGCTGTGCGAGGCGCTCGCCTCGCTGCGCGGCCAGTGCCGCCTGGCAGATGTGCTGTGCCGGGCGGGCTGCCCGGCCTCCGGCGAACCCCTGCGCGCGGCGCTGCGCAGCGCCCATCTGCCGCCGGAGGCCGTGCGCGCGCTCGTGCTGCTGCTGCGCGCCGTGCCCGCCCTGCCCGCGGGCGAGAGCGGCCCGTTTGACAGCGCCCTGGACCAGCTGCAGGAGATGCGCGACTGCAGGCGCGCCGCCCTCAGCCAGAGCGCCGCGCTCTACCCGCGCCTTGGGCTGCTGGCGGCGGCCGCGGCGCTGATCCTTCTGCTCTAGGAAAGGGGGGAATGGGGAATGGACGTGGATCTCCTGTTCCGCGTGGCGGGGATCGGCCTGCTGATGGCGGCGGTCTCGACCGTGCTAAAGAGCGCCGGGCGCGACGACATCGCCCTGGTGTGCAACATCGGCGGCCTGGTGCTGGCCCTGGCGCTGATACTCGGCGGCGTCGGCGAACTCTTTGAGAGCATCAAGGCGCTCTTTCCCCTCTACGGATGACGGAAGCGCTGCGTCTGATCGGCCTTGCGCTGCTGGGCGCGGCCATGAGCGCTCTGCTGCGCGCCTTTTGCCGGAGAGAGGCGGCGCTGCTGTGCGAGATCGCCTGCGGCCTCGTCCTCCTTCTGCGCGCGCTGCGCCTGTGCGGCGCGGCCTTCTCCGCCCTGCCGGAGATCTTTGCCCGGACCGGCCTTTCCCAGGCGGCGAACGGGGCGCTGCTGCGCGGCGCGGCCATCGCCGTGGCGGCGGAGCTGGGGGCGCAGCTCTGCCGCGACGCGGGCGCCGGGGCCCTGGCGCAGAAGGTGGAGCTGGGCGGCAAGCTCCTGCTGCTTTGCGCGGCCTTCCCCCTGCTGCGGGAGCTGAGCGACGCGCTGCTCCTGCTGCTGGCATGAGGGGCCG
>CALWKN010000048.1 GCA_944381265.1 uncultured Clostridia bacterium | reverse complement strand
CCCTCCAGGGGCTTCGCCCCCTCCGGCGCGCCCCGTATCGCCTACGGCAGCACGGGGTGCCTGGCCCGGCAAGCCCGCGGATGGAAAATGAAGGAGCTGCCAAGGGCGAGCGCAAGCGAACCTGGAGGCCGAGTACGCCTTCACGGGAAGGCACCGCAGATCGGAACCCCCGAGCGCAAAGCGCACGAGGGCGCCGTCTCCCCTTCATGCATCCCCAAGCGAACAGTCCTACTTTTTCGACAGTCTAAGCGGCGGAATCCTTGCGATCCCGCCGCCTGTTTTTACGCAAACGCTCTCACTCCGGCGCCTCTTCCTCCTCCAGGCTGTAGAAGTGCTCGATGACCCAGGACTTCAGCGCCGTGCGGTCGGGGATCCAATAGGCGTTCTGCCCCGTCTCGTTCTCGTACCCCTCGAGGATCTGGGCGCTGTGCAGGCGGCGCGTGCCGTCTATCCAGCGCAGCGCGTCCTGCGCGCTCATGTCGGTGCGAAGGATGGAGACGACGTCCTGCGAAAGCGCCTCCCGGCCCTCTTCGTCCAGGCCCTCCATCTGCTGGGAAAGCCCGCGCAAAAACGCCTCGATCAGCTGCTGATGGCGGCGCAGCTTGTAGGGGTCCGTGCCCAAATAGTCTATGCCGCCGATGTCGTTGAGGTAGGAATAGGTGGCAAACTGCGTGAGCATGGGCCGCACGTCCAGCAGGCCGCGAAAGACGCCCAGGTCCGAAATGTCATCCTCGATGTCTATGACGATCTCGCCCTCGAACAGGTCGGCCAGGTTCTGCAGCTGCACCACGTTGAGGAAGGCGTAGTGGTCGATGCGCACGCCGCCCAGCAGCGTGGAGACGGCCTCCACGGTCTTCCGCTCCGCCAGGCCCGCGGCCTCGGCCGCGTGATAGGCGCCGCTGATGGCGCCGTAGGCGCTGTAGGTGTAGCCGTCCGCGTCGTAGTGCTCCAGCAGCACGCGCGTGTCCTTGGGCAGCGTGAGCAGGTCCACCTCGCCCGCCTCCGTCCGCACCAGGACGTGCAGACTGGTGAGCAGCGAGTAGCCGTCCCGGTCGTAGGAGACGGCGCACAGCAGCAGGGACTCCGCGCCCTCGTCCCGCATCAGCGCGCTGTCGGGGAGGTCCAGGCCCTCCGGCTCCGGCGCGGCGGACGCCCCCGGGTCTTCGGGCGCCCTGCAGCCGCAGAGCAGCGCAAGCAGCAGGAAGAACAGCAGGAAACGCCGGGCTTTGCGCATATTCTCCCCCTTCCTAACGCCGAAAGTCATAGCGCACGGGCTTGCGGTAGTCCTGCACCAGGTCGCCGTAGAGCTCCATGTTCTCCAGCGCCAGGCCCGTGCCGCGCACGACGCAGTCCGCCGGATTCTCGGCCAGCGCGCAGGGGATGTGCAGATCCGCCTGCACGCGGCGGCAGAGCCCGCCCAGCAGCGCCCCGCCGCCGGTGAGCGTGATGCCGTTCTGATAGATGTCGGAGGCCAGCTCCGGCGGCGTGCGCTCCAGCACCGCGTGGATCGTCTCGATGATGGAGGTGGCCACCTCCTCCACGGCCGTGGAGATCTCCGCTGCCTCGATGTGGGCGGTGCGCGGCAGGCCGGAGAGCACGGAGCGGCCGGTGACGTCCATGGAGCCCATGGGCGGCTCCGGCGCCACCACCGCCAGCTGCATCTTGATGCGCTCGGCCGTGCGCTCGCCGATGTGCAGATTGTGGTTGCGGCGCATGTACTTTACGATCGCCTCGTCCATGCGGTCGCCGGCCACGGTGACGCTCTCCTTGACCACGGTGCTGCCCATGGAGATGACGGCGATGTCCGTCGTGCCGCCGCCGATGTCCACCACCATGCAGCCGCCGGCCTTGGTCACGGGCAGCCCCGCGCCGATGGCCGCGGCCACCGGCTCCTCGATGAGCTTGGTGTCCAGGGCGCCGGCCTCGGCCGAGGCCTCGACCACGGAGCGGCGCTCCACCTCCGTCACGCCCGCGGGCACGCAGACCACAAGGCGCGGCCGGGTGAAGTTAAAGCGCCCGAGCACCTGCCGGAGGTAGTAGTGGATCATGCGCTCGGTGAGCTCATAGTCGGAGATGACGCCGTTTTTCAGCGGGCGGATGGCGGAAATGCCCTTGGGGGTGCGGCCGAGCATGGCCAGCGCCCCTTCGCCCACGGCGAGTATGGTGTGGCTGTACTCGTCCACCGCCACGACCGAGGGCTCGCGCAGCACGATGCCCCTTCCCTTTATATAGACGAGCACGGAGGCCGTGCCCAGATCCATTCCGATATCGCGCGTAAAAAAGCCCAAAGTATGATCGCTCCTTCTTGGGTGCGGCGGGCGCGGGAAGCTCCCGCCATCTATATAAACCCGCCCATATTGCGGGCGGGAAGAAAAGCAGTGTCCGAAAAACGCTTGGAAGCGCATCTTTAGGAATTCGCGAAAAATCCCCTTTTTCCTGCCATGCGGAACACCCGGCGGCAAATTTATTTTCCGGCCGCTTCAGCCCCCCTCTCCCTCTTATGGCAGGCGAACTTTCGCATCGTGGCCTCGCCGCCGCGCAGGTGGCGCTCGGCCTTGTTGCGGTCCAGCACGCGCCGGGCGCAGGCGGACAGCGCCGGGGCCAGGCGCGGCAGGCGCTCGACCAGGTCCTTGTGCACCGTGGACTTTGAGACGTGAAAGCGCGCGGCGGCCTCCCGCACGGTGGCGCCGCGCTCGGCGATAAAGCGCCCCTCTTCCAGCACGCGCTCCTCGATCGGCTCCAGGCTCAAAGCAAATCCCCCTCTTCCTCGCTTTTGCGTTAAGCATATGAAGAGGGGGACGGGTTTGAGAACGCCCCTTACTGGAACTCGAACGTGTAGGCGGTCAGATGCCCGCTCTCGTCCGCGCCCTGCAGGTAGAGCTTTTTTAAGTCCGGGGAAAAGTACATGGCGCTGACCGCGATGCCGATGTCCTTGTAGGTGAGGCGGTCGTTGATGATGCGGCTGCCGCCCCAGTAGCCGACGCGCACGTCCACGGACTCGTCCTCGTTCTGCACGGCGTAGGCGATGTGCATGTCGTCCGAGCCGATGTCAAAGGCGGTGACGCCGCTCTGGACGAGGGCCGCGCCCTCGTCGTCCAGGCGGTAGAGCGCCCCGTCGTAGACGAGCAGCCCCTCGCCCGAGGGGAGGATCGCGGAAGAGCCCGCCTGGCCGCCGGTGAGCAGGCTCTCCTGCGCGCCGTCGGGCGAGGCGTAGCCCACCTGCTGCGTGCCCTGGGTGAGCAGGCAGAAGAGCACGCCCTTGTCGCTCACGGCAAGGGGCCTGTAGGCAAGGCCCGGCAGGACGACGGAGACTTCGCCGGTCTCGGCCTGTATGCGCTCCATCTTGCGGTCCTCGCCGGCGGCGGTGAAGTAGAGCTCGTGCCCATCCTTGGCAAAGGCCACCTGCGAGGCCAGCACGTCGCGCGTCAGCGTTTGCATGCGCCCGCCGTTGTGCAGGCTGTAGACGTCCAGCACATTGCCCGCCACATAGGCCGCCAGCGCCCCGTCGTCGGAGACGTCAAAGCACTCCGCCGCCACGTCCTGCAGCGTCAGCACCGGGTCGAGGAAGCCGTACTGGTAGTTGATGCGCACAAACTGCGTGTAGAGCGCAGGCTCCGCCGCTTCCTCGGGCGAGGCCGTCTCCTGCACCGCGCGCTGCACGCTCATGGCGATGAGGTTGTTCTCATCCAGCCAGCCCACCACCGCCTCGCTCAGGTCCGGGTGGTCGCCGGTCGGGT
>CALWKN010000047.1 GCA_944381265.1 uncultured Clostridia bacterium | reverse complement strand
TTGAGCGTGTCGACGTGCGTCGACACGCTTCGAAAAAATGCAAGTTTGTATTTTTTCGAGTGACATCTCCCTTCGCCCCGTGCCGCCTGCGGCGGCCCGGGGTTCCGGGCCTACCAAGCCTGCGGCTTGTACGGCCCTCCAGGGGCTTCGCCCCCTCCGGAAGCGCCGCGCGCTGCGCGCAGGGCGCCGGATATCTGAAGCGATTCCTTCGGAATCGCTCCTCCGCCTGCGCCCCGTACCGCCTGCGGCGGTCCGGGGTTCCGGGCCTAGCAAGCCTTGCGGCTTGTACGGCCCTCCAGGGGCTTCGCCCCCTCCGAAAGCGTACACGCCGCCGCTGCGGATTGAAGATGAAGGGCAAGGGTGAGCGAAGCGAACCTGGAGGCCGAGGACGCCCCGAAGGGGCACCGCAGGCCGGAACCCCCGGGCAGCGTATGCTGCACGGGGGCGCAGTCGCCCCTTCATGCATCCCCCAAAGAGCGATCCTACTTTTTCGACAGTCTGGGGAGCCGGGCCGCAGGGCCCGGCTCCCGTTTCCTCATCGCCCCGCCCGCACGCGCAGACGCCAGTATCCCCGCAGGAACGTCGCCAGCACATAGACGTAGAGCAGCAGCAGCACCAGGATCGCCGCCGCGGCGCCGTATGCCCCGACCACAAGCGCCCCCGCATACCCCAACAGCAGCGCGCAGAGCGCCAGCGCCAGCGGCAGCCCCCGGCGGCGCAGCACGCGTCCCAGCATCTCCAGCCGCGAATTCTCGTCCGAAAAGATCGCCTCGTCCCCGGAACGCATCGCCGAGGCCGGCTTGCGGAAGTAGGCGTAGTCCATGTACCCCTGCACAAACTCCCAGCCGCAGTCGCGGAAGACCTGCCGGTACCCCTCGCCCTCCCGCAGCCCCTCCGGGTTGTAGTCCAGCTGGTAGACCACGTCCTCCGGCGCGCAGCGCGCAAAATGGTAGACGCAGACCCCCGAGACCCGCCGCAGCTTCCAGCCCGCCTTGTGCATCTCCCGCAAAACGCCTCTTCCTCCGCCTGCTGCGCGATCGAGAAGAATCGCCACACCCGCTTTTCCTTCATTTCCCCATGACCTCCTTTGCGTTGCGGTACAGCCGCTCGATGCGCGCGATCTCCGCCCGCAGCACCTCCCGCCCAAGTTCCGTGCTCTCGTAGACCTTCCGCTTCTCTTCCTCCCGCACAAGGCGGATCAGCCCGTCCTTCTCCATCTTCGACAGGCTCCCGTACATCGTCCCCGGCGCCAGATGCACCGCCCCGTCCGTCAGCTTCTCCACTTCCTGCACCACGCCGTAGCCGTGCCGCGGCTCCTGCAGGCAGAGCAGAATGTAAAACGCCGTCTCCGTCATCGGCGCGTAGACCTTGCGTATGTGCCTCTCCATGCCGCGCACCCCTCCTTTCCGCATCCCACAAAGCATCGCTCTGCGATACATCGCACCGCGATACATAAAGTATATCGCGCCGCGATACACCTGTCAAGCCCTTTTTGCGCGCTCCCGCCGGTTTCTGACACTTGACAGAAATGCGCGCCGGGATATAATAAGAAGTGTACGCGGGGGCGGATCCCCGCGCTTTAGGGAGGTCAAGACACATGAGTGAAAACTGCACCCACGACTGCAGCTCCTGCGGCGTGGACTGTCCTTCCCGGCAGCAGCCGCAGGACATGCACGAGGCGCCCCACGCGCTCTCCAACATCAAGAAAGTCATCGGCGTCGTCTCCGGCAAGGGCGGCGTGGGCAAGTCCATGGTGACGTCGCTGCTGGCGGTGGCCTTAAAGCGCCGCAGCCTCGGCGTCGGCATACTGGACGCCGACATCACCGGCCCCTCCATCCCCAAGATCTTCGGCCTGCGCGACAAGGCCGAGGGCGATGAGAACGGCATCTACCCGGTGCGCTCCAAGACCGGCATCGACGTCATGTCCATCCACCTGCTGCTGGAAAACGAGACCGACCCCGTCGTTTGGCGCGGCCCGATCATCGGCGGCACGGTCAAGCAGTTCTGGACCGACGTCATCTGGCACGACGAAGACGTGCTCTTCATCGACATGCCGCCGGGAACCGGCGACGTTGCGCTGACGGTCTTCCAGACCATCAAGCTCGACGGCCTGATCATCGTCACCTCGCCCCAGGAGCTCGTCTCCATGATCGTGGAAAAGGCCGTCAACATGGCCAAGCTCATGGACATCCCCGTCCTTGGCCTGATCGAGAACTTCTCCTACATCCTCTGCCCCGACTGCGGCAAGCAGATCCCCCTCTTTGGTGAGAGCCACGTCGAGGAGGTCGCCGAGCACTTCGGCCTGCCGATCCTGGGCAAGCTGCCGCTTGACCCGCGCCTGGCCTCTGCCTGCGACAAGGGCATGATCGAGCTTGCCATCACCGACCCGGTGGAGCACGCCGCCGACGTCATCGAGCAGGTGAAGTGATGCGCAGCGCCGACGACTACGCCGCCGCCGCCCGGCAGAACTTCCTTGCCGGCTACAACTGCGCCCAGTCCGTGCTGCTGGCCTTTGCCGGCGACATCGGCATGAAGGAAGAGGAGGCCCTGCGCCTTGCCTCGCCCTTTGGCGCCGGCATGGGAAGACTTAGGCAGGTCTGCGGCGCGCTCACCGCCGCCTTTGCCGTGGAGGGCGCCCTGCGCGGCTATGCCGACCCCGCCGCCGCCGAGGAAAAGGCCGCCCTCTACGCGCGCGTCCAGGATCTGGCCCGCGCCTTTGAGGCGGAGATGGGCAGCCTGCTCTGCGGCGAGCTGCTCGGCCCCGGCGCCTCGACCTCGCCCGTGCCCGAGGCCCGCACCGCCGCCTACTACGCCGGGCGCCCGTGCCTAAGATGCATCGAGTGCGGCGCGCGCCTTGCCGCCGGCATCGTCGCCGCGGCAAAAAAAACTTCGGCAGAAATTTGAAAAAACCCCTTGCAATTTCTGCCGCCCTGTGGTAAGATAATATCCGTCGCCGAGGTACGGCGGCGGACAACCTGGGTGTGGCGCAGCTTGGTAGCGTGCTTGAATGGGGTTCAAGAGGCCGGAAGTTCAAATCTTCTCACCCAGACCAGAGAGACCTGAGGGATCGCCCTCAGGTCTTTTTTCGCGCCCAAATTTTGGGTGCTTTTTTTCATTATATACCGCGCGCTCGCCCGCGGGGACGGCGGGGGTCGGGCGCAGTGTCCAGCAGCTCGTCGGCGGAGACGTTGTAGAGTCGGCACAGCGCCGTGAAGTGCCGCAGAGGCAGCTCGTTCGCCCCGCGCTCATAGCGCGCCACCATCGTCTGCGAAGTGCCGAGGACCTGCGCCACCTGCGCCTGCGTCAGGTCGTTGTCCTCGCGCAGCGCCCGCAGCCGCGCCACCAGCTCCAGCATCCGCCGCCCCTCCTTTCTCCCGTCCCGCGTTTTGCTTAAGTTTACCACAGTACAGATTTTTACTATTGACTTTAGTACAAATCTTTACTATACTAGGGGCAGAAAGGAGGTGAGGTGGCGTGTGGATGTTGTTGGGGATATTGTTGGGGATATTGCAGACCGGAATCACTCTTGCTTTGCCTGTTTTGTACCTGTTGTATACATACAACACGACGAAGCGCGTGAACAAGGTTTGCCGGCACAGCGGCAGGTACGGCCCGGCTGCGCAGATGTTCCTCTGCTGTCTGGTTCCCTTCTACTTCATCTACTGGGGCTGGCGGCAGGGCGACCGTCTGGACACGGACGCGGCCAAGCGCGGCCTGCGTTACGCGCCCATCGGCCCGTCCTGCATGTGGATGGGACTGATCATGCCGCTGATCGCCGTGGCGATCGTCCGCAACCGAGCGAAGAGCCTGGAAGCGGAGACTCTGGCGCAGGAGAGCGCCGTTTGACACCCGAGAGAGGAGGATCCCATGTCCGCACTCACGCAAACGCTGTGGGAATTGCTGGTGGAGCTGGGCCTGCGCCTGGCCATCGGCGTGGTGCTGAGCAACGCCGTGCTCGTCATCTACTTTGCCTGGGACATGACCCGGCGCGTCAACGCCTGCTGCGGCAACGCAGACGAAAACCCCTTGGAACAGATGGGGCTGGCGCTGCTGCCGTTCTACTTCGTCTACTGGGCCTGGCGGCAGGCCGAGCGCCTGGACGAAGCCGCCCGCATGCGCGGCCTGCAGCTGACCGCCGTAAGCCTGCCGTGCTTGCTGCTGGCGGCGCTCTGCCCCTACCTGGCGGTGTGGATGCTGGAAGACCGCGCCGCCGCCCTGGACCGCGCGGCGCTTGCCGCGTAAAAAGAACCCGAGAAAGAACCAAACGCACTCCCTTTGAGCAGGGGCTGCAGCTTTTTGCGCGAGCTGCCGCCCCTGCTCTTTTTCCCCCTTGACAGGGAACTGTGTTATGCGTATAATACAGCTAACCGTATTAGCGGAGTAATACAGTTGCCGGGAAAGGAGGGGAGGCGAGATGCCGGTGGAGGAGATGGAGCTGGACGGCCGCGGCCCGATCTACCAGCAGATCGTGCGCTTTGTGCAGCGGGGCGTGGTGGCGGGGACGATCGGCGACGGCGAGGAGCTGCCCTCGCGCCGGGCGATCTCGGCGCTGCTGGGCGTCAACCCGAACACCGTGCAGAAGGCCTACCGCCAGCTGGAGGAGGAGGGCGTGCTCGTCTCCCGCGCCGGGGCGCGCTCCTGCGTGCGCGCCGACGAAGCGCAGCGGGCCAGGATCCGCGCCGCGCTTGTGCGCGAGGAGGTCGGCGCGCTGGTGACCGCGCTTTTGCAGATGGGCGTGCCCGCCGAGGAAGCCGTGCGGGAGCTGAGGCGCCAATACCGCGAAAGGGGAGAGGAAGTATGAAGAAGACATTGTCCGTCTTTCTGCTGGCGGCGCGGGCGCTGGGCCCGGGCGCGCTGCTGGCGATCCTTGGCAGCGCCGGCCTGAGCGCCCTGTTCTTTGCCCTGGCGGCGCGGGAGGGCGCGGGGCTGGAGCAGGTGCTCTCGCAGCGCGGCTGCGCGCTTTCTGCCGGGCTCGGCCTTGTCGGCGTGTGCGCGTCGCTCACATTGCCGCTGTGCGACCTCTTCGGCAGCCACCCCGGCCTGACGCTGCGCCGCCTGCGCCTGAGCGAGCGCGCCGCCACGCTCGTCTTCGCCGCCTTCGGCGCGCTCTGCCTGCTGCTGCTCGCCTGTGCGCACATTTGCGCGCTCTTCCTGCTCTCCGCCCCCTACGGCGCGCAGGCGCGCGCCCTGGCCTTCCTGCGCACGGACTTTGCCCACAGCCTGCTGCCCGTGGGCGACGCCCCGCGCATTGCGCGCAACCTGCTGCTCTGCCTTGCCCTGGGCCTTGCCGCGGCGCGCTTTTCCTACCGGCAAAGGCGCGGGCGCAAGCCCCTGGCCCTGCCGCTGCTGCTGAGCGCGGTGCTTGTCGGCTTCTCCCGCGGCGGCTTTGGCACCTGGGAGCAGGACCTGCTGCTCGGGCTCTTTGCCCTGCTCGTCTTGGCGCACCAGCTCTACGCGCTCTTTGCCCCGGAGGAAGAGGCGGAAGAGGAGGAAGGAGGGGAGGAGGGGTGAGAAAGCTCTGCGACCTCGTGCCCGCGGGCCTCAGCGCCCGCCGGGAGGCGCGGGGGATCCTCGCGCTCTGCGCGTTTGCCGCGCTGTGGAGCCTGACCTTTCTGCCGCGCTACTTTACCGCCCGCGCCGGCCTGTTCTTTCGGGACGGCGACCTCCTCCTCCTGCTCCCGGAGGCGCGGATGCCGCCCTTTTCGGAGCTCCTGGACGGCGCGCTGCTGGGCTGCGCCGCCGCCGCGCTGCTGCTGCCGCTGCTGGCGGCCTGGCACCTGCTCTACCACTACCTGGGCAGCCGCAGCATCGATCTGATGCGCCGCCTGCCAAGGAAGCGCGAGCTGCCGCTGCGCTGCCTTGCCCTGCCGCTCCTTGGCGAATTGGGCCTTGCGCTGCTGACGCTGCTGCTGCTCGGCCTGTACTATGCGCTCTACCGGCTCTGCACGCCGGCAGCGGCGCTGTGAAGGAGGGAAAACGCCTTATGCTGGAATGGATCCAGGTGGAAAAGCGCTACGGCGCGAAGGAGGCGCTGCGCGGCGTGAGCCTGCGCCTTTCTCCCGGCGAGATCGTCGGGCTCTTCGGCGAAAACGGCGCCGGCAAGACCACGCTGCTCAAGTGCGCGCTGGGCCTTGTGCGCTGCGGGGGACAGGTGCTGCTGGACGGGGAGAGGGTCACGGGCAGGAACATCGCCCGCCTGTCCTTTGCCACGGTGGAGCACGGCTTCTTCCTAAGCCTCAGCGCCCGCGCCCACGCCGCCTTTTACGAAGCGCAGTTCGGGCGCTTTGACCGCGAGCGCTTCCATGTGCTGCTGGACTTCTTCCGCCTGCCGCAGGACGCGCCCGCCCGCGCGCTGTCCGCCGGGCAGAAGAACCAGCTGGAGGTGATCCTGGCCCTGTGCCAGGGCGCGGACTACATACTCATGGACGAGCCCTTCGCCGGCAACGACGTCTTCAACCGCGAGGACTTCTACAAGCTCCTGCTCGGCCTGCTGCGCCCGCAGGAGACGGTGCTGCTGGCCACGCACCTGATCGAGGAGGTGCAGGCGTTCGTCGGCCGCGCCGTGCTGCTGCGTGAGGGGCGGGTGCTCGCGGACGTCCCGGCCGAGGCCTGGGAGGAACAGGGCCTGCTCGCCTTCGTAAAGGAAGCCTACGGCTACCGCGCCGACCGCGTGCGATGCGCGCTTGCCGGGTCCTTGGGAAGGGAGGAGTGAAGCCGATGCGCACCAGCCTTTGCCTGTTTGCCGCGCTGACGCTCGCCGCCGTGCTGGCGCTCTTCCTCTGCTTTGGCGCCGTGCGCGCGGATGCCGCCGACGCCGACTGGCAGATCTGCGCCCTGGAGGGCGAGGAGGCGGCGCTGCAGGGTCTAACGCTCTCCCTCGCCTACCACAGCGGCGACCACCTCTACTGGCAGAGCGACGTGCCCCTGGACGGCGGCGCGCAGCGCACGGCCTTCCGGACCTCCCTGCAGCGGCTCTCCGCGCCCTACGAGCGAGACGTCCGCGCCAACCTCTACGCCTACGCCGACTTCGGCGTCTCCGTCTCCGGCGGCGAACTGGACGTGCGCGAGATGGAGAAAGAAGGCCAGATGGCCGCGCCCCTGGCGGACCTGGCCGAGGAAGCGCGGGAGAGCGGCGCCTACCTCGACGCCGCCGCCCGGGACCGCGCGCGGGAGAGCGCCGCCGCCCTCTTCATCGGCGCCGAAGACCCCGCCGCCGTGGCCACCGTGGACCTTTCCGACTCCTACGACTTCGTCCCCTTCCACTTTGAGCTCTCCGTGCCGGACGCAGCCTGCATCGTCTCCGAGGAAGACGAGCAGGCGCTGCGCGCGTTCTTCCGCGTGCCGGTGCCGGAGGGGACGCTGGCGGACGTGGCGGTGGAGCTGGACGCGCAGGGGCGGCTCGTCGGCGGCGAGGTGCACGCCCGCG
>CALWKN010000046.1 GCA_944381265.1 uncultured Clostridia bacterium | reverse complement strand
CGCCGACCTCGATGACGGTGGTGCTGACCAGCACCTGCGTCTCCCCGGCGGCGAAGCGGTCCAGGATCTGCTCCTTGGTTTCGCCCTTCATGCGGCCGTGCAGGAGCTCTACGCGCACGCCCGGCAGGGCGGAAGCCAGGTCCTTGGCCGTGCGCTCGGCGCTGGCGGCGTCCACGACCTCGCTCTCCTCCACCAGCGGGCAGACGACGTAGACCTGCTGGCCCGATTTTACGGTGTCGCGCAGGAAACCGTAGAGGCCCTGGCGCTTTTTCTCCGGCACGATGCGCGTCATGACGGGCTTTCTGTCGGGGGGGAGTTTGTCCACGACGGAGACGTCCATTTCGCCGTAGAGGACCAGGGCCATGGTGCGCGGGATGGGCGTTGCGGACATGACCAGCACGTGCGGGGCGCGGCCCTTGTGCTCCAAGGCCAGGCGCTGGCGCACGCCGAAGCGGTGCTGCTCGTCGGTGACGACAAGGCCCAGGCGCTTGTAGGTCACGCCGCCCATGATCAGGGCGTGGGTGCCGACGATGAGGTCCGCCTCGCCGCTCTGGATGGCGCGCAGGGCGGCGCGGCGGGCGGCGGCGCGCAAAGAGCCCGTGAGCAGCACCACGCGCACGCCAAGGGGGCCCAGGAGCTTTTGCGCTTCCTCGGCGTGCTGGTGGGCAAGGACCTCGGTCGGGGCCATCAGCGCGCCCTGGAAGCCGTTTTCGCGGGCGCAGAAGAGCAGGGCCAGGGCGATCGCGGTCTTGCCGCAGCCGACGTCGCCCTCCACCAGGCGGGCCATGGGCGCGTCGGACTCCAGGTCCGACAGCGCCTGGCGCAGCACGCGCTCCTGCGCGCCGGTGAGCGCGTAGGGCAATTGGTCGAGGAAGGGCTGGATGACGGCGAAGTTGGCCTTCATCGGGTAGCCCATGCCGGGGCCCAGGCGCTTATGGCGCACGGCCAGGGCGAAGAAGAGCAGGTCGCGGAAGGAGTAGGCGTACAGCGCCGCCTGGAGCTGGGCGCGGTCGCGGGGGAAGTGCAGGGCGCGCAGCGTTTCCGGCAGGGAGAGCAGGGAAAAGCGGGCGCGCACGCTCTCGGGCAGGTCCTCGCGCGCGGCCTCGGGGCAGGCGTCCAGCGCCTGGCGCACCAGGTCGGCGTAGACGCGGGGCGGGACCTCGCGGATCGGGGGGTAGACGGGCTCGATGCCGTGGGTGTCGGCGGGGAGCACGCGCGGGGAGACGATCTCCAGCGCGCCGCGGTAGCGGGTGGTGAGGCCGCAGAAGAGCAGCACGTCGCCGATCTCCAATTGCGCGGCGCGGTAGGGCTGCTGGAACCAGACGCAGACGGCCTCGCCGGTGTCGTCGAATATGCGGGCGGCGACGCGGGTCATGCCGCGCAGGCGGGAAGTGGAGACGGTCTTGACGCGGGCGCAGACGGTGCAGCGGCGGCCGGAGGCAAGGCTGCCCAGCTCGTCGCGGCGGTCGTAGTCGGTGTAGTCCTCCGGCAGGCGGAAGAGCAGATCTTCGGCGCTGGAGAGCCCCGCGCGCTCCAGCGCCCGCAGCCGCGCCTCCCCCACGCCCTTGAGCTCGTCCAGGCGCATAAAAAGCGTTCCCTCCCTTTTTTTGTGTTTGCGATGCAGAGAAAACCGGCCGCTCTGCGCGCGGCAAAGCGGCCGGGGATCGTTTTTGCGGGCGGTTTTACTCCACGGAGAAGAGGTAGTAGTAGAGCGGCTGACCGCCGGAGAGCATCTCCAGTTCGCACTGGGGGAAGGCCTCCTCGATCTGCGCGCGCAGCGCCTCGGCGCTCTCCTCCGGGACGTCCGCGCCGTAGAAGAGGGTGATCAGCTCGCTGTCCTCCCGCACCATCTCATGCAGCAGGTCGAGCGTGACGGCGCCCACGTCCTGGCCGACGACGGCGACCTTGCCCTCGTTCAGGCCCAGTATGTCGTGCTCGTGGATCTCCTTGCCGTCAAAGGAGGAGTCGCGCACGGCGTAGGTGACAGAGCCGGAGCGCACGCCCTCTGCGGCCTCCTGCATGCGGGAAAGGTTCTCCTCCACCGGGGCGTCCGGCACATAGGCGATCATGGCGGCGACGCCCTGGGGCACGGTCTTTGTCGGCACGACGAGCACCGTGCGGTCGGTGAGGAGCTCCGCGGCCTGCTGCGCGGCCATGACGATGTTCTTGTTGTTGGGAAGGACGAAGGTGGTGCGCGACTTGCAGCGCTGCACGGCCTTTACGATGTCCTCGGTGGAGGGGTTCATCGTCTGGCCGCCCTCGACCATCTCGTCCACCGTAAGGTCCTTGAACAGCGCGGCCAGCCCCGCGCCCGCGGCCACGGCGACAAAGCCGACGTCCTTTTCCATCGGGGGGACGGCTTCCTCGTGCAGGCCCTCGGCCTCGGCGATCAGCGTGCGGTGCTGGGAGCGCATGTTCTCCACCTTGACGTTGTCCAGTTCGCCAAGGCGGATGCAGTAGCGCAGCACGCGGCCGGGGTCGTTGGAGTGGCAGTGGACCTTGATCAGGCCCTCGTCCAGCACCACGAGCACGCAGTCGCCAAACTCCATGAGCTTATTGCGCAGGCTGTCGGCGTCGCCCTGGGACACGCCCTCCTTCAAAGGCGTGATGAAGGTCTCGGTGCAGTAGCCAAAGGTGATCTCGCCCGCGGCCTCGGAGGCGGCGCCGATGGCCTCCTGCTTTTCGGCGGGCCGTTCCATGAAGGCGGAAAGGCTCTTGGCGATGGTGGAGACGTTTTCGATCTCCTCGCCCTCGACCGCCATCTTGTAGCCAAGGTAGATGGCCATAAGGCCCGCGCCGCCGGAATCGACCACGCCGGCCTCTTTGAGCACCGGAAGAAGGTCCGGCGTGCGGCGCAGGGCCGCCTCGCCGTCCTCGATCATGCGGGGCAGCAGGGCGGAAATGTCCTGCTTCTTTGCGGCAAAGGCCTGCGCGCCGTCGGCCACGGCGCGGGCGACGGTGAGGATCGTGCCCTCGCGCGGCTTCATGACCGCCTTGTAGGCGCGGTCCGCGCCAAGGCTGAGGGAAGACGCGAAGTCCGCGGCGCTGGCGCTCTCCTTGCCCTTCAGGCCCTCGGAAAAGCCGCGGAAGAGCTGGGAGAGTATGACGCCGGAGTTGCCGCGCGCGCCCTTGAGCGCGCCGCGCGCGGCGGCGGCGGCGACGGCGGAGACGTCCGCCGTGTCAAGATTTTGCAGTTCCTTTACCGCGCTCATCATGGTAAGGGACATATTGGTGCCCGTGTCGCCGTCCGGCACGGGGAAGACGTTGAGCGCGTCGACCGCGGCCTTGTTGTACTCGAGCATGGCCGCGCCGTCGATGATCATCTCCTTGAGGAGACGTCCGTCAATGTTTGTAAGAAAGGCCAAGATTTTCCCTCCAGACGCGGAGCGGCCGGGACATAGGGCCGCTCCCCCTTCGTTAGACTTTAGTTGACGCGAATGCCCTCGACCGTGACGTTGACCTTATCGACCTTGATGCCGGCCATCGTCTCGACGCGGTACTTGACGGTTTCGATGACGTTCTTGGCCACGGCGGCGATGGACACACCGTATTCGACGATGATGTAGAGGCTGATGGTGGCGCTTTCCTCCATGAGATTGACGCGGACGCCGCGCTTGAGGTTCTCCCGGCCGAGCAGTTCCACCAGGCCGTCCGTAGCGCGCTTTGAGGCCATCGCCACAATGCCGATGCACTCAATGGCGGCGTAGCCGGCGACGGTGGAGATGACGTCCTCCGCGACCGTGATAAAGCCCAATTCGTTTTTGATCTTGCACTCCGCTGCTGCCATGACTTTCCCTCCTGTTCCTTGTATCCCCGTTCGGCAAATTCTCTTGTGTTTATTATACCCGATTGCGCCGCGCTTTGCAAGGCGCGGTCCCATTTGGAGAGGGGACTTTCGGCGATTTCTTACGCCTAATTCAACTCCCGCTGCCGCAAAAAAGTTCCCGGGGACGAAAAAGGGCGCCTTACTTCAGGTTCCGCTTGCTGCGGGAGAAGTCCAGGCGGTTCTCCGTCCCGCTCAGGATACGCTGGATGTTGGAGCGGTGTGCAAAGACCACCAGCGCCGCCGCGGCGATGGAATAGGCGATCTCAAACCCGTCGCCGCCGCAGAGGAAGGAGTTCACCACGGCAAAGGCGGCAAGGGAGAGTATGGAGAAGATGGAGACGATGCGCGTTACGGCGATGCCGACGGCAGAGACGGCAAGGAGGATGAGCCCAAGGGCCGGGTTCATGACAAGGGAGGTGCCAAGGGAGGTGGCCACGCCCTTGCCGCCGCGGAAGCGCGAGAACACCGGGAACATGTGCCCGACGATCACGGCAAGGCCCGCCATGGAGGCCCCGGCGTTGCCAAGCAGCCACATCCCAAGCAGGCAGGCAAGCACGCCTTTCAGTATGTCGCCCACAAAGGTCAGGAGCGAGGCCTTGGCCCCGAGCACGCGAAAGACGTTGGTGGTGCCGGTGGACTTCGAGCCCTTGGAGCGGATGTCGACGTTCTTTGTGCGGGAGATGATCACGCCCGTCTGAAAGCAGCCAAGAAGGTAGGACAGCAGCAGCACCAGGATCCATTTCAAAGCGGTCATCTCTTGAGTTCCTCCTTTTCGTTGCGTTCCCGCGCGATGAGGCGGATGGGCGTGCCCTCCAGGGGGAAGGTCTTGCGCAGGTGGTTCTCCAGGTAGCGCTCATAGGAGAAGTGCAGAAGCTCCCGGTCGTTGACAAAGAGGACGAAGGTCGGGGGGCTTACGCTCTGCTGCGTGGCGTAGTAGATGCGCAGGCGGCGGCCGTTGTCCGAGGGCGGCGGGGTGACGGCCATGGCGTCGTGCAGCGCGTCGTTAAGGACGCCGGTGGTGACGCGGGAGGAGGCGTTCTTCTGCGCCTTTCGCACGGCGGCAAG
This sequence comes from uncultured Clostridia bacterium, assembly GCA_944381265.1. Classification (GTDB taxonomy): domain Bacteria; phylum Bacillota; class Clostridia; order Christensenellales; family UBA1750; genus Spyradocola. The sequence continues at coordinate 30,615 of CALWKN010000046.1, read as the reverse complement.
CACGCGCTCCACCCTTTGCCCGGTCTTGGCGGAGATGAAAAGGATCGGCGCGTAGTCCAGGAACTTTAGGTCCGCGCGCACCTTCTGGGCGAACTTCTCCAGCGTGCCGGTGCCTTTTTCCACGCTGTCCCACTTGTTTACGACGATGACGCAGGCGCGGCCCTCGGAGTGGATGTAGCCGGCGATGTGGGCGTCCTGCTCGGTGACGCCGTCGCCGGCGTCGATGAGCAGCAGCGCCACGTCGCAGCGGCGGATGGCGGCCAGCGAGCGGATGACGCTGTAGCGCTCCAGGGAGGCGTCCTCGATGCGGGCGCGCTTGCGGATGCCGGCGGTGTCGATGATGACGAAGTCCTCGCCCTCGTCGGTAAAGGCGGTGTCGATGGCGTCGCGCGTGGTGCCGGCGATGTCGGAGACCATGACGCGCTCCTCCCTGAGGATGCGGTTGACCAGGGAGGACTTGCCCACGTTCGGGCGGCCGACCACGGCGATCTTCGTCGGGCCGCCCTCTTCCTGCGCCGCGTCCGGGTCGGGCTCGGGAAGATAGCGGCACATCTCTTCCAGAAGGTCGCCCAGCCCCAGCAGGTTCACCGAGGAGATGGCGTAGGGCTCGCCCATGCCCAGGGCGTAGAACTCGGTCTTGTCCATCTCCCGCGCCGGGGTGTCGATCTTGTTGACCACGAGCAGCACCGGCTTCTTGGTGCGGCGCAGCAGGTCCGCCACCTCGTAGTCGGGGCCGGTCAGGCCGTCGCGGCCGTCGACGAAGAAGAGGATGACGTCGGCGGTGTCCACGGCGATCTCCGCCTGGCGGCGCATCTGCTGCAGCAGCGGGTCGGTGGAATAGGGGTCGATGCCGCCGGTGTCAACCAAAGTAAACTCGTAATTTTGCCAAGAGGCGTCGGCGTAGACGCGGTCGCGCGTAACGCCGGGCGTGTCCTCCACGATGGAGACGCGCGCGCCCGCCATCTTGTTGAAGAACGTGGACTTGCCCACGTTCGGGCGGCCCACCACCGCGATGATAGGTTTTACGTTAGCCATTCTCATCCTCCGATCCGGTGCAGAGCGCCTCGGCCAGCGCCGCGCCGGTGTTTTCTATCACGCGCACGGGCGCGCCGACCGCAGCGCGCACCTCGCTTAGCGTCATGTCGTCCAGGAACAGATCGCCCTCGGCGCGCAGCATGCTCTCGACGATGAGGACCGTGCCAAGGTCTTCGCGGCCCCGCAGGTCGCGCACCAGGTCCTGCCCGGCGACAAGGCCCGTCACCGTCACCGCGCCGCCGAAAAAGCCGCTGCGCACCGGCACGATGGAAAGCTTTACGTGCCGCCACTTGTGCGCAAAGATCATGTCGGAAAGCAGGGGCGCCACCGACACGCCGCAGGCGATGGTAAAGCGCTTCTCCTCCTCCGTCTCCCTAAGCTGGGAGAGGGCGTCCTCGAACTCGGCGCGCAGCGTGGCAAAGAGGCCGACGCCGTTTTCGATCTGGGGGAAGTCCTCGTAGCAGCTCTCGGCGGGGATGGAGCGCCCGGCCAGGCAGTAGAACTCGTCCGAGGCAAAGACGAAGCGCGTGCCGATCTCCTTCCAGCACTTCTTCTGCCAGCGGGAGACCTGGCGAAGGAGCGCGTCGGCCTCGCCTGGCGAAAAGGGGCGCAGCGGGTAGAGCCCCTGGCGAAAGCCGGTCAGGCCCACCGGCACCACGGCCACGGACTGCGCCGCCGGGCGCAGCGCGAGAAGGTCGGTCAGCGTCTCCTCCAGCACCTCGCCGTCGTTTTCGCCCGGGCAGAGCACGATCTGGCAGTGGAAGCGGATGCCGGCCTCCTTGAGCGTGCGCAGCTGGGCAAGGATGTTGCCCGCGCGGGGGTTGCGCATCATGCGGCGGCGCACCTCAGGGTTGGTGGCGTGGACGCTGATGTACAGGGGCGAGGCATGGCGGCGCACGATGCGCCGCATCTCCTCGTCGTTTACGTTGGTCAGCGTCACGAAGTTGCCCATCATCAGGCTCATGCGCCAGTCGTCGTCCTTGACGTAGAGGGAGGGGCGGCAGTTCGGCGGCATCTGGTCGATGAAGCAGAAGATGCAGTGGTTCTGGCAGACGCGGGTCTTGAGCAGGCCGTCCATGAACTCCACGCCCAGCTCCTCCCACTCCTCCTTCTCGCACTCGACCTCCTGCTCCTCGCCCCCGCGGCGGAAGGCCACGGTCAGATCCGTGCCCGACTGCAGGGCCTGGTAGTCGATGACGTCCACGAGCGCTTCGCCGTTGAGGGCGAGGATCTCGTCCCCGGGCAGAAGGCCCAGCTCCGCGCCGAGGCTGTCCTCCGGCACGCTCTTGATGATGTGTCCCATTTCGTCCTCCTGCACACAAAATTCCAGTAAATATTATGGGACAATTTCGCCGGATTGTCAATTCCCCGCGCGCACAAAGGCGGGCAGACAAAAAAACGCCCCCCGCGCCAAAGTCGGCGGGGAGCGAAAGTCCGGGGCGGCGGGACCTGCCCGGAAGGGCTAGTCCCTGGGCTTTTTGCCAAAGAGGCCGCCGCTGACCTCGGAGGAAAAGCGGCGGACGCGCTCGCCAAGCCCCGAGGGGCCGCCGGAGAGCAGGGCAAAGCCCAGTCCGCCCAGCAGCGCCAGCCCGGCGACGATGCCAAGTGCCGTCCACACGCCGCTGCCGCCGCGTTTTTCTTCCGTTTCGGCGCTCTGGGGCGCGCCCTGCTGCGGCGTAGTCTCAGGAGTAGGCAGGGCGGGCGCGGCGCTCTCCCCCGCCTCCTCCGCTTCGGCCTTCTTGGAATAGCCCGGCTCGCCGCCGAAGACCGCGATGTGTATGACGTCGGCCATGTACTTTGTGGAGGCCAGCACCTCCTCCTTGTCGCTCAGATGCGTGCCGAACTCCAGCAGCACGGAGTCGGGCATCAGCTCCTGGTTGTAGTTGCCCTTGCCGATGAATATGTCCTTGATAAGGCCGGGGTAATACTCGTCGGCCACCGACTTCAGCTGCACGGCGAACTGGCGGTTCTCCTGGCTGTTGGGGTTGGAGCGGCCCACGAGCAGGCGCACCATGGTGACGGGCTCGCCTTCCACCTCGGTTTCATACTCCATTTCGTCCGGTATGCCGTCGCGATGGACGTCAAAGAGCGCGGCCGGGCCCTGGTTTGCCAGCTCCACGGCGGCGGCGCGGGAGCGGCGGTAGGCGCCGGCGTCGTGCGGCAGGTAGGACTTGGTGTCAAAGAGCACCTCCACGCCCTTGTCCTCCAGCCAGCTCTTTAAGGTCGCCGCCACGTCGTGGATGCCGGCCCAGCCGGACTCCGTGGAGGAGGTGCCGTCGCCGTCCTCGTAGGACTCGTCGGAGTGGGTGCAGTACAGGCCCACCACCTTGCGCGTCTGCGCGGTGCGGGAAAACGACCAGAAGGCCTGGGCCACGGCCGGTTCCTCGCCGACGTACTGCAGCGTGGCGGTGCGGGCAGCGGCATCCACTGCCGTTACGCGGTAGAGGGCGTTGTCCCCGGCGATGTACTCGTCGCCCTCGCTGACGGGCGCGGCGATGGCGGTGATCTTCTCACCAAGATCGTCCTGCAGCGTCCAGATCTCGTCGTGCGTCTCGGCGCGGGCCTTCTCCGGGCGCAGCAGCATAAGCAGGCACAGGGCCGCGGCAAAGAGTCTGCGCTTCATTCGCCCTTCCCCCTTTTCTGCTCCTCGCCGTGAAGGAGCGTCTGCTGCCCGTGGACCAGGGCGGCGCGGCGCTTTTCCCGGCCGGAGAGGCGCTCAAGGATCGTGCCGAAGGCTTCGCCCAGCAGCACGGCGGTAAGGCCGGAGAGGACGACGGCGTCCAGCGCCCCGGCGCCGCCGAGGTTGAGGTTCAGGGGCAGGCCCCGGACGAAGTTTATCACCCCTTGCGCGGTGTCCGCAAGCAGCACGCCCATTGTCCCGGCGATGAAGGCGCTGATGCGGCTGCGGCCGAAGGCGTAGGCGAAGACGCCGGCCACCGGGCCGTAGAGGTAGTTGACGTCAAAGGGCATGGTCTCCGGCTCGTCGGGCAGGAACCAGCCCAGCAGCAGCACCGCAAGGCCCGTGAGCACGGCGGCAGCGGCGGCGCGCAGGCGCTCCCTGGAAGTGCCGGCGCGGACAAAGAGGTAGACGTCCAGCGCCGCGGGCACCAGCGCCCCGCCAAGGTTCACGCGCACGGCGGCGTCTTTGGGCAGCGAGGGGACGAGACCGCCGAAGAAGATCAGCGCCATGAAGAAAAGCGCCTGGCGGTCCGTCAGGCGCAGCTTGTCCAGCACGCGCTGGCCGACGCCAAAGAGCACGAGCACCGAGACCGCAAGAAGCAGTATACGGCCCAGCGACATAAAAAATCACCCTTCCTTCCATGCAGATGCTTGCTCTTAGCATATCCGGAACGGGCGATTTCACGCGCGAAAAAATTTTTTACGGTTCGGGGCTCTCCTCCAGGGGAAGCAGGGCGGTTTCGTCCGTGGGCAGGTAGACGCTGCGCACGCGGCAAAGGGGCGCGCCGCTTTCGCCAAGGAGCACGAGCTCCCCGTCGTCTGCGGCAAAGCGCAGGGGGATGGCGTCTTCCGCGGTCACGCGCATCTCGCCCTGGGAAGTGGCAAAGACCAAAGTCTGCTGGGAGGTCGGGTGGACGGAGACGTCGCTCAGCGCCTCGAGCACGGGCACGCTCTCCCCCGCCTCCGGCAGGGACAGGCGGGCCATGAGGGAAGAGCCGACCACCACGTCCACCGCGCCCTCGGTGTTGCGGTGCTGCACAAGGCCGTAGACGGCAAGGGCGAGCAGGAGCGCGCCGAGTATGCACAGCGTCACCGTCCGGTGGAAATGGCGCACGGCGTGGCGGCGCAGGCGGCGGGCGCGGTGCGGCAGCGTGGTCAGGCGCAGTCGCCTTGGCATGGGGCAGTCTCCCTCCTTTCGGCAATGCCTTTATTTATTATAGAGGAAAATCGCGGCCCGCGCAAGGGCGGCGAAAAAAGAAACGCGGGGAGTTGTTGCGCGCGCGCTGTGTGTGGTATAATGAAGGACAAAGTGCGAAGCGCTGGAGGTGTGTCGGAGATGAAAGCCATACTGCTGGTCGCGGGCTACGCGACGCGACTCTATCCCCTGACAAAGGACCGGCCCAAGGCCCTGCTGCCGGTGGGCGGCGTGCCGCTGCTGGACCGCATACTGCGCGGCGTCACGCAGATCCCGGCGGTGGACGAGATCCACGTCGTCTCCAACGACAAGTTCTACCCGCAGTTCCGGGACTGGGCCGCGGGGCACAAAGACCTGCCGCTCGTCGTCCACAACGACGGCACGACCAAGGAAGGGGCGCGGCTTGGCGCCATAGGCGACATCGCCTTTGCGCTTAAAGCCGGCGGGATCGACGACGACTGCCTGGTCATGGCGGGGGACAACCTGCTGCTGATCGACTTTGCGGACCTTTACCGGGCGTATCTTGCGCGGGGGAAGAAGCCGCTGCTGCTGGCCCAGCGCATGGACGATGTCGAGACGCTCCGGCGCTTTGCCGTGGCAGTGCTGGACGAGGACGGGCGGGTGCGGCGCCTCATCGAAAAGCCCAAGGACCCGCCGAGCGCAAACGGCGTCTTTGCGCTCTACCTCTACCCCGCGCCCGTCATGCGCCGCGTTGCGGAGTACCTTTCCCAGGGCAACAACCCGGACGCGCCGGGGAACTTCGCCGTGTGGCTGAGCGAGCGGGAGCCGGTCTATGCCTATGTGACGGACGCGCCCTGTTATGACATAGGCACGCACGAATCGCTGCGCCAGGTGCAGAGCATTTTTAGCAACTAAAAATACAGACAGAGGGATATTGGAAACATATGGAGAGTACGACCTATAGCGAGGGCTTTGTGCAGCTGATGCCCCTGGTGGCGCTGCACAAGCTCATCATCTTCCCCTACATGAGCGCCACGATCGACGAAAACGCGGGCGAGGAGGTCTCCGCCTTTTCCCGCGCGATGGACGAGGGGCGGGAGGTGTTCCTCGGCTTCCACAGCGCGGACGGCAACGGCGCGCCGGCGTACGAGGACTTCAACAAGATCGGCACGGTGGCGCGCGTAAAGAGCATACTGCGCCTGCCCAGCGGCCTTGTGCGCGTGACGGTGGAGGGCGTGCGGCGCGCGCACTTCCTCTCGATCCAAAGCGTGCAGGGCGCGCGCCAGGCCGAGGTGCGCGACATCGCAAGGAGCGGCGAGCCGGAGCTGCTGCTGTGCGCCTCGCGCGAGGTGCTGCTGGACTACTTCCGCGCCTTTGCCGAGGTCTCGCCCCGCCTGCCCAAGGAGGCGGCGGACTACCTTGCCAAGGAGGACGACCTGGAGAAGCTGTGCGACCTTGTCGCGGCGCACGTGTGCGAGACCGTGCAGGAGCAGCTGGAGATCTTAAACCTTACCGACCTTGCGGCGCGCATCGAGAGGCTGTGCGTGCTGCTGGCGCAAAAGACCGAGCAGGCCGGGCTGCAGGCGGAGCTGGAGGCCAAGGTGCGCCAGATGATGGAAAAGAACCAGCGCGAGTACTTCCTGCGCGAGCAGATGAAGGTGATCCGCAAGGAACTGGGCGACACGGACTTAACGGACGTGACGGAGCTGCGGGAGCGGCTGGAAAAGATCGACTTTGAGCCGGCGGTGCGCGAGAAGCTGGAAAAGGACCTTGCGCGGCTGTCGACGATGACGCCGGGGTCGCCGGACATACCGGTGCTGCACACGTACCTTGAGACAATCGCCGACCTGCCCTTTGCCGTCTACACAAAGGACGACTACTCGCTGGAGCGGGCGCGCAGGATCCTGGCGCGCGACCACTACGGGCTGGAGAAGGTCAAGGAGCGGATATTGGAGTACCTTGCCGTGCACGCGCTGACAAAGTCGCTCAAAGGGACGATCCTCTGCCTTGTGGGGCCGCCGGGCGTTGGCAAGACCTCCATCGCCCACTCCATCGCCGAGGCGCTGGGGCGGTCGTTTGTGCGCATGTCGCTGGGCGGCGTGCGGGACGAGGCGGAGATCCGCGGCCACCGCAGGACGTATGTGGGTGCCATCCCCGGGCGCATCATCACCTCCATCAAGCAGGCGGGGACGATGAACCCGGTGCTGCTGCTGGACGAGATCGACAAGATGTCCTCCGACCTGCGCGGCGACCCGGCGGCGGCGCTGCTGGAGGTGCTGGACTCCGAGCAGAACAGCACCTTCCGCGACCACTATCTGGACATCCCCTTTGACCTAAGCCAGGTGATGTTCATCGTCACGGCAAACACGCTGGACACGGTGCCGCGGCCGCTATTGGACCGCATGGAAGTGATAGAACTGAGCAGCTACACGCGGGAGGAGAAGTTCGAGATCGCAAAGCGCCACCTTTTGCCCAAGCAGCTGAAGGAAAACGGCCTGACCAAGGCGTTCCTGCGCCTGGAGGACGCGGCGCTGCGCGCGGTGATCGACGACTACACGGCGGAAGCGGGCGTGCGCAATCTGGAGCGGACGCTGGGCGCGCTGTGCCGCAAGGCGGCCATCGCCAAAATCGATGGCAAGAAGTCCTTCCGCGTCAACGAAAAGCGCGTGCACGAACTGCTCGGGCCGACGCGCACGCTGCACGAGAAGGTGGAGCCGGTGGCGCTCGTCGGGTGCGTCACGGGCCTTGCCTGGACGGCGGTGGGCGGCGAGATCCTGACCATCGAGGCCACGGCCATGAAGGGCAGCGGCGCGGTGCAGCTGACCGGGAAGCTGGGCGAGGTGATGCAGGAGAGCGCCAAGGCGGCGGTGTCCTACATCCGCGCGCACGCGGGGGAGCTGGGCATCGACGAGGACTTCCACAAGAACACGGACATCCACGTGCACGTGCCCATGGGCGCCACGCCCAAGGACGGGCCTTCGGCGGGCGTCACCATGGTCACGGCCATCTGCTCGGCGCTCTCGCACCGGCCGGTGCCGCAGGACATCGCCATGACGGGCGAGATCTCGCTGCGCGGGCGGGTGCTGCCGATCGGGGGGCTGAAGGAGAAGTCTCTGGCGGCGCTGCGGGCCGGGGCGCGCACGGTGCTCTACCCCAAGGACAACCAGGAGGACTTTTCGGAGGTGCCGGAGAGCGTGCGGGAGAAGCTGGAGTTTGTGCCGGTCGCCACGCTCTCCGAGGTGCTCTCCATCGTCTTTGACCCGTCGCGCCTGCCGGGCGCGGCGGGAGAATGAGGAGGGGTTCGATGCGCATAAAGCGGGCGGAGTTCCTCACGTCGCTGACCGGCGGTCAGAAGCTGCCGGAGGTCCCGCAGATCGCGGTGGTGGGCAAGTCGAACGTGGGCAAGTCGTCCCTGATCAACTGCCTGTGCGGGCAGAACAAGCTGGCGCGCGTCTCGGCGGAGCCGGGCAAGACGCGCCTGATCAACCTCTACCGCATCAACGACAGCTTCCTGCTGGTGGACCTGCCGGGCTACGGCTACGCGCGCGTCAGCCGCGGCATGCAGGAGGACTGGGGGCGGATGATGGACAGCTACTTTGAAGGGGCCACGCGCCTTGCGCACGTTTTGCACCTGGTGGATATGCGCCATGAGCCGGGGGAAAACGACGTGCAGATGCAGGCCTTTCTCCAGCACAACCGCATCCCCTGCACGGTGGTGGCCACAAAGTGCGACAAGCTCTCCCGCGCCCAGCGGCAGAAGGCGGTGCTGCTGCTCTGCCGCACGCTCGGCGTGCAGCCCTGGGAGGTGCAGCCCGTCTCCTCCGTAACGCGCGAAGGGCGGGAGGAGCTGATCGACCGCATCGGCGTGATACTTGGAGAGGAGGACGAGGCGTGATCGAGATCCAGCAGGGCGCGTCGCGCTATGTGCAGGAAAAGGGCGCAGCTTTGCGCCTGGCGGAAGACCTGCGCGGGGTGACGGAGGTGCTGGTCGTGGGCGGCGAGAAGGGACTTGCCGCCTTTCTGCCGCGCTTTGCCCCGCAGGGGGCGCGCCTTGTGACGGCGGGGCCGGAAGACGGAAAGAGCACCTGGGAGCAGGCGCGTGTTCTTGCGGCAAAGGCGGTGGAAAGCGGCGCGCAGGTCATCGTCGGCGCCGGCGGCGGCGAGGCGCTGGACCTTGCCAAGGCGGCGGCGGCGCTCTCCGGGCGGCGGCTGTACCTGGCGCCGACCAGCGCCGCGACCTCGGCGGCGGCGACGACGCTTGCGGCGCTGTACGACGCGAAGGGGCGGCGCAGCGGCGGCTACGCGCTGCCGCGCCCGGTGGACGGCGTCTACGCCGACGAGGACATCCTCTTTGCCGCGCCAAGGCGCACCTTGGCCGCAGGGATCGCCGACGGCATGGCCAAGCTCAGCGAGACGGCCTCGGCCTGCCTCTACCCCGACAACCCGCCCGAGCCGCGCTGGCGCAGCGCCATGGCCCAGGCCCTGCACCTGATGGACGTCTACTTCTCCTGCGCCGCCGGGGCGCTGGAGGGCGGCGAGGCGGAGATGCGCGAGATCGTCTTTGCCAACCTGTATCTGGTCTCGCAGATCAGCGCTACGGGCAGCGGGCGGCGCATCGCGGAGCTGGCGCACGCCTTCTACAACGGCGTGACGCGCCTCTACCCCGAGGAGCGGCGATGCGCGCTGCACGGCGAGATCGTGGGCGTGGGCGTGCTGCTGGAGATGGAGATGGCCGGGACCGTGGCCGGATACACCCGCCGCAGCGCCGCCGCCTTCCTGCGCGAGGTGCTGCACTGCCCGGCGGCGCTGGCGGACCTCGGCCTGCCCGATGACGAGGTGCGCAGGGCGCGGCTGTCGGCCTACATCTCGGAAAAGAGCGGCCTGTCGCCCACGGCGGTGGCCCTGGCGCTGCGCACGCTATGAAGAACACGGCAAAGAAACCGACCGAGATCTTTTCTATGTGTCGTCAGAAAGAACGGCACAGCCCCCTCAAAGACCATGGTCGGTTTACAGCATTGCTCGGGAGGGCAGCAGCATTAGGGCGGCAATTGCTGCGGCCCGGTGCGAAATGGACGGCGGGGCTGGCGGCGGGCGCTGCACTAGGGCTGATGCTGGTATTCGGTCTTGGACTGGAGGGTACGGCGCTAGCTTACACGATCTATCCTCTCTCCGCCTATGCGCTGCTGGTCCTGGTGCTGGCGGCGGTACGGCGCATGCGGCGGCTGGTGGACTGCTTGGCGCAGACCGCGCCGTTTTGCGCGCTGCTCGGCGACGCGCGGCGGCGGGAGCGTGCTTCGCTGGCGCTTGGCACAGCGGTGAGCTTCGGCTATGCGCTCTACCGCGGGGCATTGGGGCTTCTGTACGGCTCGGCCTGGTTCGGCGCCTCGGCGGCGTACTTCTTGGCGCTGGCAGGGCTTCGCGCTTTCCTAATGACGGCGGGCCGGCGCGAGGGCTCGGCCCGACAGGCAGCGCGGCGGCACGCGCTGACCGGGGCTTGTCTGCTGCTGCTGAATCTTGCGATGTTGGGCGTGATCGTGCAGGTGGTGCGCAAAAATGCGGCGCAGACCTATCCGGGACATCTGATCTACGCCTCGGCAGCGTTCACATTCTACAGCGTGATCGCGGCGGCTGTGCGCAGGTTCCGGCGCGGGGCGGGGCTGGAAGAACAGGCCGTGCGAGGGGTAAATCTGGTGGCGGCGCTGTTCTCTTTGCTGACGCTGCAAGCAGCCATGCTGGAGCAGTTCGGCGGGACGCCCGACTTCCGTATGCGGCAGAACGCCTGGCTGGGCGGGGCGGTGACGCTCACGACGACGACCTTCGGCGTATGGATGATGGCGCGCGGACTGCGCGCTCTGCGCCGGGCGAAAGAAGCTGCGGACGAGTTCTGAGAAGGAAAGACCGGGGTCGGTTCTTTGTATTTTCCGGGAAATTCCGAGAGGAGGGTGAAAAAAGACTGCGGTCGGGAACGCGGGCACGGAGGGAAAAAGCGACCCCGGTCGCATGACCGGGGTCTGCGGCGGAAAGCGACCGGGGTCGGGTTTTCGTTTCAGGCGCCGCGCACGAGGATCTCGGCGCGGGAGGCTTCGTCGTCGCGCAGGATCTCGCCCACGGCGGGCACGCGGATGCAGCCGGAGGCCGGGTTCTTGATGCTGCGGATGGGGGCGGTGAGGTCGGCGTCCACCTCGCTCTTCTCAAAGGACAAGTCGGCGTCCAGCATCTCGCAGTCGATCAGGCGCAGGCCCTTGCAGTAGCACAGCGGCTGGGTGCCGCTAAGGCGGCAGTTCTCAAAGGTGACGTTCTCGCAGTACCAGGCGAGGTACTCGCCGCGGATCGTGCAGTTGCGCACCAGGACGTTTTTGGCGTGCCAGAAGGCGTCCTTTGTGTCCAGCTCGCAGTCCTCAAACACCGCGTGCTCGATGTACTGGAAGGAGTACTTGCCCTGCAGGCGCAGCTTCTCAAAGCGCAGGTCGCGCGCGCGCAGGAAGGCGTACTCGCCGGTCACGGAGCAGGCGCGCATCTCCAAATTGCGCACCGACCAGCCGAACTCGGGCGAGACGATGTCGCAGTCCTGCAGGCGCACGTCGGCGCACTCGCGCAGGGCCTTGATGCCGTGCAGCCTGCCGCGCTCGACGCGCACGCCCTGCGAGTACCAGAGGGCGGCGCGGCAGAGCTCGGTCATCTCCACATCGCGCAAAACGAGGTTGTGGTCGTGCCAAAAGGGGTAGCGCAGGTTGAAGAAGCTGTCCTCCACCTCGATGTTGCGGCTCTCCTTCAAGGCGCTTTCGCCGTCGGCGGGGCCGTCGAAGGCGCAGCGGCGCACGAGCAGGTCGCGCGAGCCGTAGAGGGCGCGCTCCTGGTCAAAGGTCTGGTTTTCGATGATCTGCATTCGTTTTTCCCCCTAAAAGTCTGTGCTCTGCCCGGCAAAAAGGCGGCGGGCGACGCTCTTTCTCTATAGTATAGCGCCTTATGCGGCAAAGCGCAAATGCGAATTGCGAAGGGGCGCCATGCGCGCCGGGCATGACAAAGCGCCGCGCCGTAAATCACGGCGCGGCATGATCAGAAGAGATGGGTTTTACGCCTGCTTTGCGGTGAGCACGGCGGCGGGCGCTTGCGCGGGGAAGGCGGCGGGGTTCTGCGCGGGCAGGGCGGCGGGCTCGAGCAGCGCGCGCAGGGCCTCCTCCAGCGTGTCGATGGGCTGGACGGCGGGCAAAGCGCGCAGGGCGCGCTCGTAGTTCTCGCGCGGGACGAGCACGCGGGTGGCCCCGCCGCGCAGCGCGGCCTCGACCTTGGCGGGCACGCCGCCCACGGGCAGGATCTCGCCGGAGATGCCGACTTCGCCGGTGAGGGCGGTCTCGCCGTCCGCGCTCTGCCCGGTGAGGGCGGAGCAGACCGCCACCGCCATGGCCGCGCCGGCCGAGGGGCCGTCCACCGGCATGCCGCCGGGGAAGTCGATGTGCACGTCGAAATCGTCCACCGCGTAGCCCAGGCCGCGCAGGGCGGTGCGCACGTTCTCCACCGCGCCGGCGGCGGTGGAGCGGCGGGTCATGCGGCGGGCGCCGGACTCCATCTCCTCCGTCTCGATGATGCCGGTGGCCTGCCAGGCGCCGCGGGAGGCGGCGGCGGGAAAGGCGACGGCCTCGATGGGGAGCACCGCGCCGACGCTGCCGCCCACGACCGCAAGGCCGTTGACCTTGCCAACGCTGCGCCCGCCGAACACGCGGCGGTCCGGGCGCGGGGCGTAGCTGCCGGTGCGAAGCACGTACTCGATGTCTTCGACCGTGATGGTGGTTCGCCCGGCGTTGCGGGCAAGCCCCAGTCCCACCTGCACGAGGTTCGCGGCGTCGCGCCCGCCGGGGGCATAGCGGCCGATGAGCGCGTCGCACCCGGGTTCCAGCGCGTACCCGGCGGCGGAGGCGGCGTTGCGGGCGATGCGGGCGGTCTCCTCCGCGGTAAGGGCGCGGAAGTGGATCTCCATGCAGCGCGAGCGCAGGGCGGGCGGCAGCTCCTCCGGCTGGCGGGTGGTGGCGGCGACGAGGCGGAAGTCCGCCGGCAGGCCGTTTTGGAAGATGTCGTGGATGTGGCGGGGGATGTTGCGGTCGCTCTCGGAGTAGTAGGCGGAGTCGAGCATCACCTTGCGGTCCTCGAGCACCTTGAGGAGCTTGTTCATCTGCATGGGGTGGAGCTCGCCGATCTCGTCCAGGAAGAGCACGCCGCCGTGGGCGCGGGTGACGGCGCCGGGCTTGGGCTGGGGCACGCCGTTGACGCCCAGGGGCCCCGCGCCCTGGTAGATGGGGTCGTGTACGGAGCCGATGAGCGGGTCGGCGATGGCGCGCTCGACAAAACGGACGCAGGTGGCGTCCATCTCCACAAAGGGGGCGTTCTTGGCAAAGGCGGAGTCCGGCTGGGCCTTGGCGTGCTCCAGCACCAGGCGCGCGGCGCAGGTCTTGCCCACGCCCGGCGGGCCGTAGAGGATCACGTGCTGGGGGTTGGGGCCGCAAAGCACCGCGCACAGCGCGCGTATGCCCTCCTCCTGGCCGATGATGTCGGCAAAGCGCTGCGGGCGCACCTGCTCGCCCAGGGGCAGGTTCAGGCGGATCTCGCGCAGTTTGCGCATCTTGTCCAGCTCGCGGAGCGACTCGGGCGTGGCGCGGGCGGCGCCCTGGCGCTCGCGGCGCATCGCGCGCAGGAAGTAGAGCCCAACCACCACGCTCACCAGCACCTGGATCAGCAAAATGGCAATGTACATCGTTTTCTCCCTCCGTTTCCAGGGGGTATTTTGCGCCCCGCGCTTTGTCCCTATGCGCCGCTTGCCAAACGGGGGAAAATCCTCTATACTGACATGGGAGTACAGACAAACTTTCCTACAAGGGGGATGCGAATGATGCGAAAACTGCAAGTGCGCGGGCGCTATCTGTCCTGGGACGACGGCGCGCCCTTCTTCTACCTGGGCGACACGGCCTGGGAGATCTTCCACCGCCTGGACCGCGGGGAGATGGACCGCTACTTTGCCGAGCGGGCGCGCCAGGGCTTTACCGCCGTGCAGGCGGTGGCGCTGGCGGAGTTCGAGGGCGTGACCGTGCCAAACGCCTACGGCCGCCTGCCGCTCCTGTTCACCGACGGACGCCCCGACCCGACAAAGCCCGATCTTGCGCCCGGCTATTCCTACTGGGAGCACGTGGACTACGCGGTGGAGGCGGCGGCGCAGCGCGGGCTGTTCATCACGCTGCTGCCGACCTGGGGCGACAAGTTCAACTGCTTCTTCGGCAAGGGGCCGGAGATCTTCGACCCGGAGAACGCCTATGTGTACGGCAAGTGGATCGCGGCGCGCTACCGCGAGAAGTGGAACATCATCTGGATGCTGGGCGGCGACCGGCCCCTGGAGCCGAAGCACCGCGCGGTGATGGACGCCATGGCGCGCGGCATCCGGGAGATGGACGAAAGCCACCTGATCACCTTCCACCCGCCGGGCGGGCGCGACTCCACGGACTTCCTCGGCGACGCGCCGTACATCGATTTTCACACCTCGCAGACCGGGCACGATGTGGCGCAGTGCTACCGCAGCGACGAGATCATGGCAAAGATGGCGGCATCGTCCGACAAGCCCTACATGGACTCCGAGCCGCGCTACGAGGACCATCCGGCCTGCTTCAACGACCGGATCGGCTACTTCTGGCGGGCGGAGGACGTGCGGCAGAACGCCTACTGGGACGTGCTCTCCGGCGCCTGCGGCCACACCTACGGCAACCACGCCATCTGGAGCATGACGAAGCAGCCGAACTCCTACTATCCTTACACCTGGGAGGAGGCGCTGACGCACCCGGGCGCGGAGCAGATCCACTTCGTCAAGCAGCTGCGGCTCTCGCGCGACTACTTCTCCTTGCGGCCCGCGCCGGAGCTGCTGGCGTCGCAGTACCCCGGCATGGGGCACATGGCCGCGGCGCAGGGCGACGGCTACGCCTACGTCTACAGCCCCTTGGGCGCGCCGTTTGCGCTGCATCTGGACCGCTTCCCGGCGGCAAAGCATCTGCGGGCGCTGTGGTTCGACCCGCGGGACGGGCAGGAGCGGGTCTTTGCCGTGCTGCCGCCGGTGGGGCAGAACCTGTTCGTGCCGCCGACGCAGGGCAAGGGCTGCGACTATGTGCTGATCTTGGAGGAAGTGCGCTAAAAAACGCGGCCTCCTCTCCCCTTTGATTTCGCCTGCCGGGAAGCTGTTCTCGGCAGGCGAAATGATTTTCTCACAAAACATTTGCGGAAACGGCGGAAAGAGGGTATACTGGTCACAGCACTGCAAGCGGAGGGATGAGTTTGACGAAAAAGAGAAAGAGAAAAGCGGCCGTGCCGACGGTGTACGCGCCGGAGACGGTGCCGCAGCAGGCGCGCGTGACGGAGATGGAGGCGCAGAGCCAGAAGCTGCTGGAGAGCGCGGTGCGCACGGCGCAGAAGATGGACGAGTTCTACCCGCAGATGCTGCACCCGGAGGATCCGAAGGCCATGGACCGGCAGATCCGGCAGGAGCTGGACTCCTTCCGGCGCGCCTCGGTCAACATCACGCGGGCGCGGCAGCGGCTCTTTGACGTGCGGGACGAGCTTGGCGCGCGCTGGAACGACATGCGCCCGGTGCGAAAGAAGCGCCGCCTGCGCTTTCCTACGCCGCCAAACGCGGTGATCGACGCCGAGGAAGCGGCGAGCAACCACTTCACCAAGGGCCTGAGCCTGTACAAGCTGCTGTGGGTGTTTTACCTGGGCAGTTTCCTGGGCGTGGTGGTGGAGGTACTGTGGTGCATACTGATCCACGGGCGCATCGAGAGCCGCAGCGCGCTGGTGTACGGGCCGTTCAACCCGCTCTACGGCGTGGGCGCGGTGGCGCTGTCGCTGGCGCTGTACCGCTACCGCAACCGCGGGCCGTGGCTGTCGTTCCTAAGCGGCATGGTGGTGGGCAGCGCGGTGGAGTACGTCTGCTCGCTGCTGCAGGAGCTGGTGCTGGGCTCGCGCTCCTGGGACTACAGCCACCTGCCCTTCAACCTCAACGGGCGCATCTGCCTGCTGTACTCGGTGTTCTGGGGGGTGCTGGGGGTGCTTTGGATCAAGCGGCTCTACCCGCTGATGGCCAAGTGGATCCTCAAGATCCCCAACCGCGTGGGCAAGGCGCTGACCTGGGCGGTGATGGCGTTCTTTGTGGTGAACGCCGTTGTGACCTGCATTGCGCTGGCGCGCTGGATCCAGCGGATGGACGACATCCCGCCGCAGAACGCCTTCATGCAGTTCATCGACGAGCGCTTCACGGACGAGAGGATGCGAAACATCTTCCCCGGCATGGTGTTTACGGAGGAAGCGCCATGACGCGCTCTGTATCGGATCCGGCGGAAAGGGCAGCCATTGCCCGGCGCATACTGGAGGGGCTGCCGGAGTGGTGGTTCGGCATCGCGGAGTCGCGCGAGGCCTACATCGCGGACTGCGCGGGGCAGGCGTGCTTTTGCACCGAGGAGGCGGGGGAAGTCACGGGCTTCCTGGCGCTGCGGCGGACCGGGCCGCGCACGGCGGAGATCGCGGTGATGGGCGTTGCGCGCGCCTGGCAGCGGCGGGGCCTGGGCGCGGCGCTGGTGCGGGCGGCCAAGGCCTGGGCGCGGGCGCAGGGCTGTGTCTTTTTGCAGGTCAAGACCGTGCAGATGGGGCGCTACCCGCAGTACGACGCGACGAACCGCTTCTATCGAAGCCAGGGCTTTGAGGAGTTCGAGTGCTTCCCAACGCTCTGGGACAAGAACAATCCCTGCCAAATCTACGTTCTGGCGCTGCGAGCAGAATAAACGGACGCCCCTTGTCCCGAGGATTCCCTGCGGACAAGGGGCGTCGATGCTTTTGGGACGCGTGTTTTTTTACGCGAGCTCGCCGCCGGTGCGCTTGCGGCGGGTCTTCTTGGGCGGCGCGGACTTGGCCGCGATGCGCGCCTGCTTGGGCACGTCGGTGAAGAGGAGCGTCGGCGGGGCCTCTTTCTTGGCGGCCTCCAGCGTCACGACGCACTTGCCCACGTCCTCGCGAGAGGGCAGGTCGTACATGATGTCCTGCAGTATGCCCTCGATGACCGAGCGCAGGCCGCGCGCGCCGCTCTTGCGCTGGATGGCGGTGTGGGCGATGTAGCGCAGGGCCTCCTCGTCAAAGCTCAGGTCCACGCCGTCGAGCTCAAAGAGGCGGGCGTACTGCTTGCACAGCGCGTTCTTGGGCTGGGTGAGTATGGACATCAGCGCCTGCTCGTCCAGCTGCTGCAGCGTCACCACCACCGGCAGGCGGCCGACGAACTCCGGGATCAGGCCGAACTTGAGCAGGTCCTCGGGCTGGATCTTCTCAAAGACCTCGGTGAGGTTCCGCTCCTCGACCTTCTTGATGTCGGCGCCAAAGCCCAGCGTCTTTTTGCCGATGCGGTTCTCGATGATCTTTTCGATCCCGTCAAAGGCGCCGCCGCAGATGAAGAGGATGTTGGTGGTGTCGATCTGGATGAACTCCTGGTGCGGGTGCTTGCGGCCGCCCTGGGGCGGGACGGAAGCCACGGTGCCCTCCAGGATCTTGAGCAGCGCCTGCTGCACGCCCTCGCCGGAGACGTCGCGCGTGATGGAGGGGTTCTCGCTCTTGCGGGAGATCTTGTCGATCTCGTCGATGTAGATGATGCCCTTCTGGGCGCGCTCGATGTCGTAGTCGGCGTTCTGGATGAGCTTAAGGAGGATGTTCTCCACGTCCTCGCCCACGTAGCCGGCCTCGGTCAGCGCCGTGGCGTCGCCGATGGCAAAGGGCACGTTGAGGATCTTGGCCAGCGTCTGGGCCAGGAACGTCTTGCCGCAGCCGGTGGGACCGAGCATCAGTATGTTGGACTTTTGCAGCTCCACATCCGTGTTGTCCGCGCCGATGCGCTTGTAGTGGTTGTAGACCGCGACGGAGAGGGCCTTCTTGGCGTTCTCCTGGCCGATGATGTACTCGTCCAGGCGGGCCTTGATCTCGGCCGGGCGCAGCAGGCGCTCCGGGGCGGGCTCGGCGCTCTCGATCATGCCGGCGTAGTCCTCGTCCAGTATGTCGCAGCAGAGGTCCACGCACTCGTTGCAGATGAACACGCCGGGGCCCGCCACCAGGCGGCGGACCTGCTCGGCGGACTTGCCGCAGAACGAGCACTTGGGATCCTTGATCTTCCCATCAAATTTGGTCATGCTGTACCCCTTTTAACAAATAAAATTGCGTCAGCGCCGGGGCGGGACGATCTCGTCCACGATGCCGTAGGCAAGGGCCTCCTCGGCGGAGAGGAAGTGGTCGCGCTCGGTGTCGGCCTCGACCTTTTCCAGGGGCTGGCCGGTGCGCTGGGAGAGGATCGTGTTGAGTTTTTTCTTGATCTTGAGGATGTACTCGGCGTGGATGGCGATGTCGGTGGCCTGGCCCTGCGCGCCGCCCAGGGGCTGATGGATCATGACCTCGGCGTTGGGCAGTATGCGGCGCATGCCCTTGGCGCCGGCGGTGAGCAGGAAGGCGCCCATGGAGGCCGCCATGCCGATGCAAAGGGTCGAGACCGGGCAGCGCAGGTACTGCATGGTGTCATAGATGGCCATGCCCGCCGTGACCGAGCCGCCGGGGCTGTTGATGTAGAGGTTGATCTCCTTATCGGGATCCTCCATCTCCAGGAAGAGCATCTGCGCGACGATGAGGTTCGCCGTCACGTCGTCGATCTCCCCGGACAGGAAGATGATGCGGTCCTTGAGCAGGCGGGAATAGATGTCGTACGATCTTTCGCCGCGGTTGGTCTGTTCTACGACGATGGGGACGAGGCTCATAGGGTGTTCCCTCCTTTTGCGCCGGATGCGGCGCGTCGGATAGTTTTTCCGGGATCCGCTTCCCGTATGCGCGCAATGCCCCAAAAGCGCGGAACTTTCGGAGCATTGCGCGGTGCGGGCGGTTCTGTATTCTGGGGCTGCGCGCCGCGTTATTCGGCGGCGTCCACGGCGGCATCCACGATCAGGTCGAGGGCCTTCTGGGTCTTGACCATCTCGCGGAAGTAGTCCATGTCGCTGTCAGAGAGCGTCTTCTTGATGTCCTCGGCGGACTTTTCGGCACTCTCAGCATACTTTGCGATCTCGGCGTCGACGTCCTCGTCGGTGGCCTCGATGTTCTCCGCCGCGCGCACGGCGTCAAGAACGAGCTCCGCCAGGACCTGCTTTTGCGCCTCCTCGCGGTAGCTCTCGCGCAGCTGGGCGAGGGACTGGCCGGTGTACTTCAGGAAGTCCTCCAGCTTCAGGCCCTGGTAGCGCATCTGCATCTCCATGTTGTTGATGCGCTGGTCGAGCTGGCGCTCGATCATGGGCGCGGGGATGTCCACCTGGGCGCCCGCGCAGACGGCGTCCAGGATCTTGTCGCGGCGCTCGTTCTCGGCGCGGGTCTTGGCCTGCTCCGTAAGGCGCTTCTCGACGTCGGCGCGGTAGTCGGCCAGCGTGTCGAACTCCGAGACGTCCTTGGCAAAGTCGTCGTTGATCTCGGGCTTCTCCTTGCGGGTCAGGGAGTTGAGCTTGACGTGGAAGACGGCCTCCTTGCCGGCAAGGTCGGTTGCGCGGTAGTCCTCGGGGAAGGTGACGTGGATGTCGCGCTCCTCTCCCTTATTCATACCCACGATCTGCTCTTCGAAACCGGGGATGAACATGCCGCTGCCAAGTTCCAGGGGCATGTTCTTGGAGGTGCCGCCCTCGAAGGCGACGCCGTCCACGGTGCCGGCGTAGTCGATGTTGGCGGTGTCGCCCATCTGGGCGGCGCGGTCCTCCACCTCGACCATGCGGGAGACGCGCTCGGCGGCGCGGTCGATCTCGCGGTCGATCTCCTCGGGCTTCACTTCCCACTTGGCGGCGGGCACGGCGACGCCCTTGTACTGACCCAGGGTCACCTCGGGGCGGACGTAGACGGTGGCGGTGTAGACGCAGTCCTCGCCGGCGCCAAGGGTGGTGATGTCGATCTCCGGCTGGTCGACGGGATGGGCGCCGGTCTCCTCCACGGCCTTGTCGTAGGAGCCGGGCAGTATGTCGTTAAAGGCCTCCTCCACCAGGACGCCGGTGCCGTAGTAGTTCTCGATGACCTTGCGGGGCGCCTTGCCCTTGCGGAAGCCGGGGACGGTCAGGCGGTTGCGGAGCTTGCCGTAGGCGCGGCCCATGGCAGCCTCAAAGTCGGCGGCGGGGACGGTCACGGTCAGCTTGACCTGGTTGGACGAAAGTTTCTCGATCGTAGCGCTCATCTTTGTCTTACCCTCCAAATGCCGCTCGGCCCTTCCGGCGCGCGGCGAATATCAAACACTATCCTAGGAATACTAGCATATCCACGCCAAAAAAGCAAGAGCGGCGGGCGGAGAAATCGCGCGCGGCGTTCACATTTTACGAAACGTTTATGCGGGGCAAGTTCCGGCGCCCCGGCGCATAGTATGAAAGGCGATGGCAAAGAGGCATACGGGAGGAAAGAGAAGATGCATCCGCAGTTGTATTGTCGACCGGTATCCTACCGCGCGCGCCAGCAGGTCCTGCTGCGCAGCGAAGTGCTGTCCTGCCCGGGGCTGACCGGGCCGGTGGAGGGGCTGTACCCGATCTATGACCAGTGCCGCGTGACGCTGCGCGGCTGTCAGGGCGAGGCGGAAGAGGGCCTGCGCCGCTATGTGTACGACCTTGTCGTGCCGCTGATGCTGGTGGGCCAGGCGCGCGCGCAGCGGGCGGAGGCGCACCTGTCCGCGGAGATGCGCACGCCCTTTTCCGAGGAGAAGATGCGCTTTGGCAGCGTGCTCGTCTGCGACTGCGACCTCTACCCGCGCTGCGCCTGCGAGGTGGGGCCGGGGCTGTACCGCGTGACCTACGACGCGCGCGTGGAGCTGGGGCTGTCCGCGCTGCGCTGCGCCTGAAAGGGGGGGGGATTGACAGGCGGGCCTTACGCGTGCTACAATGGGCACAGTTTGAAACGGCAAGGAGGCTGTGCAATGCGTTTTGACCGCTGAAAAATTCCGGATCTTGTAAGGCTGACGGAGGGCGAAACAGGCGCTCTCTTCCTGGGCTGCGCAAAGATCGGGAATGGGCAGGCGGGAAGGGACGCATTTCGCGGCAGAAGCGGCACAGCGCATACGGGGGGATCTCCCCTTTGGGGCGGGCACAAGCGCGGAAGGTCTTTTTCCGCGGTGCCCGCCCCATTTTTCGCGCCCGGGGGAAATGCAAAGGAGGGATGCCGCGTGGCGGCGATACAGGTCATCGATCTGTCCTTTCAGTACCCGGACAACGGGGACACGATATTTTCCCATGTGAATTTTACGCTGGACACGGACTGGAAGCTGGGCTTCATCGGGCGCAACGGCAAGGGGAAGACGACGCTGCTGCGGCTGCTTGCGGGGATGCCGGGGGCGTCGGGGCGGATCGTTGCGCCCTGCGCCTTTGACCTCTTCCCCTTCCCGGTGGAAGACGAGAGCAGGACGGCGCATGAGGTGGCAAAGGCGCACGCCGGGCCCTACGCGGCGCTGGAAAAGCGCATGGAAGAGGCGCTGGCAGCGCCGGACGGCGCGCAGGCGTATGCCGAGGCGCTGGGGGGATAGCTGGAGATAGACGGCTACACGCTGGAGGCGAGGCTGCTGAGCGAGACGGGGAAGCTGGGCCTGGACCCGGCGGCGCTCGGGCGGCCGTATGCCACGCTCTCGCCGGGGGAGCGGGCCAAGGTGCAGCTGGCGGCGCTGTTCCTGCGCAGGAACGCCTTTCTGCTCATCGACGAGCCGACGAACCACCTGGACGCCGAGGGGCGGGCGCTGCTGCAGGCGTATCTTGCGGGCAAGAAGGGGTTTTTGCTGGTGTCGCACGATCGGACGCTGCTGGACGGCGTGTGCGACCACATACTGGCGCTCAACCGCGAGAGCGTCGAACTGCAGCAGGGGAACTACAGCTCCTGGAAGCGCAACCGCGAGGCGCGCGACCAATACGAACGGGACGAGAACGCGCGCCTGCAGGGGGAGATCGCGCGCCTTGCGCAGGCGGGGCGGCAGAAGGCGGCCTGGGCGGAGCGGACGGAGGCCTCCAAGATCGGCACGCACGCGGCGGACCGGGGCTTCATCGGCGCAAAGTCGGCCAAGATGATGAAGCGGGCCAAGCACATCGAGGCGCGGCGGGAGCAGGCGATGGAGGAAAAGCGGGCGCTTTTGCACGATCTAGAGCGAGAGGCGCCGCTGCGCCTGCAGCCTCTCCCCTACGTCAAGCCGCGCCTGCTCTATGCTGAGAAGCTGACGGTGGACTACGGCGAGGGGCCGCTGTTTGCGCCGGTGTCCTTTTCGCTGGAGCGGGGGGACAGGCTGGCGCTGTGCGGGAAGAACGGCAGCGGCAAGACGTCGCTGCTGCGGCTCCTTCTGGGGGAGGCGGTGCCGCACGCGGGCGAGTTTCGCCGGGGCGCGGGGCTGATCGTCTCGCGCATGGAGCAGGACGCGGCGCGTCTTTCCGGCAGCCTGCGGGACTTTGCCCTGGCGCGCGGCGTGGACTACACGCTGCTTTTGACGGTGCTGCGGCATCTGGACTTTTCGCGGGCGCAGTTTGAGAAGGACCTGTCCGCCTTTTCCCAGGGGCAGAAGAAGAAGGCGCTGCTGGCCGCGTCCCTGTGCGCGCGGGCGCATCTCTTCCTCTGGGACGAGCCGCTCAACTACATCGACATCTTCTCGCGCGTGCAGATCGAGGAGCTGATACTGGAGTTCGAGCCGACGATGGTGTTTGTCGAGCACGACGCGGCCTTTGTGCGGCGCGTGGCGACAAAGCGGATCGACCTTTGCCGCCCGTAGGGCTCAGGGCCTTAGAGACAAGCGCCCCGGCCGCCAAAAACGCGAAGGGGGCGGTTCCGCAAGGAACCGTTCCCTTCGCGTTTCGCGTGTCGACGTGCGTCGACACGCTTCGAAAAAATGCAAGTCTGCATTTTTTCGAGTGACATCCGCCCCCTGCGCCCTTCGGGTGCGGCCGGGGGCGGATAAAGGAAAGCGGGCCTTCGGCCCGCCTCCTCGCGGCGTACACGCCGCCGCTGCGGATTGAAGATGAAGGGGCTGCCAAGGGTGAGCGAAGCGAACCTGGAGGCCGAGGACGCCCCGAAGGGGCACCGCAGGCCGGAACCCTCGGGCGCGTTTACGCGCACGAGGGCGCAGTTGCCCCTTCATAGAACAACCTGCGGCAAGGAGTCGAGGGCATGGGGGTGGGGCGTGACCCCGGGGGGCGGGAGGGAGATGTGCCTCTCCCCTATTTCAGGGCCTTTTCGATGGCCTGGATGACCAGGCGCATGGCCTTGATGCGGGCGTAGTGCTTGTCGACGGACTCCAGCACGTGCCAGGGCGCGTACTGGGTGTTGGTCTTGACCAGCATTTCGTCGATGGCGGCCTCGTACAGGTCCCACTTTTCGCGGTTGCGCCAGTCCTCGTCGGTGATCTTCCACTGCTTTTCCGGCGTGTTCTGGCGCTCGGTGAAGCGGGCCAGCTGCGTGTCCTTGTCGATCTGCACCCAAAACTTGAGCACGACCATGCCGGCGTCGGTGAGCTCGCGCTCGAACTCGTTGATCTCGTCGTAGGCGCGCTTCCAGTCGTCCTCGGTGCAGAAGCCCTCCAGGCGCTCGACCATCACGCGGCCGTACCAGCTGCGGTCGAATATGGCGATGTGGCCGGTCTTGGGCAGGCGCGTCCAGAAGCGCCACAGGTACTGGCGGTGCAGTTCGTCGGGCGTGGGGCTGGCGATGGGCAGCACCTCGTAGCCGCGCGGGTCCAGGGCCGAGGCCAGGCGCTTGATGTTGCCGCCCTTGCCGGCGGCGTCCCAGCCCTCGTAGGCGATGACCACGGGCACCTGCTTGCGGTAGAGCTCGTTGTGCAGCTCGGCCAGGCGCTTGCGGTACTTCTTGAGCTTGCGCTGGTACTCCTCCTCGTCCATGGTCTTGTCCAGCGGCACGTCGGCAAGGGGCATGGTGGGAAGGAGCGGCCACTCGGTCTTCGGGATCACGGCCGTGGGCTTTGTCTCCAGCGCGGCGCAGATGCGCGTGTAGAGCCAGTCGGCGCTCTCCAGCTGCGCCTGGGCGGCCAAGGTGCCGTCGATGACCTTCCAGGGGGCGTAGGGCTCGCTGGTGGCGGTCATGAAGTCGTCAAAGGCCTCCAAAGTGCGGGTGTAGTTCTTGTTCTGGCGCCAGTCGTTCTCGCCCACGCGCCAGGCGGTGTCCTTGTCCTTGCCAAGGGCGCTCAGGCGCTCGGCCTGGCTCTCGGCGCTGATGTGCAGAAAGAGCTTGACCAGAAGGTACCCGCCTGCCGCCAGCTGCCGCTCAAAGACGCGCACGCTCTCCACCCGCCTGTTGTACTCGGCGTCCGAGAGGTCGCCGCGCAGGCGCTCGCGCACCGTCTCGTCCATCCAGCCGGAGTCCAGGAACAGGATCTTGCCCTGCTCCGGTATGCTCTGGAAGTGGCGCTTGAGGAAGGGCCAGCGCTTCTCCTCCGCGGTGGGCATGCTGACGCTGAGCACGCGGAAGAAGCGCGGGTCCAGCTCGCGGATCAGCGAGTGGATCGTGCTGCCCTTGCCGGCCGCGCCCCAGCCCTCCAGCAGCACGATCACCGGCAGCTTTGCCTCCTTGATGCGCTGCTGCAGGCCCGCCAGGTCTTCTCTGCGCTTCTTGAGCAGCTTCTTGCACTCCTCCGTCGTCCGCCAATCCACGCCAAAGGTCCAGTCCTTCAACACGTTGCTTCGACCTCCCTTAATCCAAGTGACGATTTCGGCCACTTTCTTTAACGATTATTTTACATCATCTTCACGCGGATTGCAAGGGCGGAAAGCGCGTTTGGGCGGGAAAATCAGGGTTTTTCCCGCGGAAGGAGGCGCAGGACCTCCCAGGTGGCGACGGGGGCGGTGCATATGCGCAGCTCCTCCCCGAGTGTTTTTACTTCCGGCGCGCCGCACAGCAGGCTCTCCACCTGCGGGGCCTCGCCCTGCCAGCGCAGGGACAGCTCGACGCGCAGGGGCAGGTTGTCGCTCAAGGGCCTTTGGCCGATGCCGTTTACGATGTGCAGGAGGCGGCTGCCGTCCTTTGCCTCGTAGTCCATCAGCTGCAGGCCGCGCACGGAGGGCTCCAGGCGCACGTCCAGCGCCGGGCCCAGCAGCTCGGAGGCAAGGTTGCGCACGAGCAGCTCGTGGTCGCGCAGTTTCAGCTCCGACAGCAGCGCGGAGAGCGGGAAGAGCACGGCGGCGGCGCATCCCTCCCCCGCCCGCCGCAGCGTAAGAAGGGGGATGTCGGTCTTTTCCACGGGCAGGCTGGCGCGCTCCGGCGGCGCGCCCACGGCCTCCATGGGGGCAAAGGGCGGCACCAGCGTGCAGAGGACCTGGGCGTCCACGGCGTCGGTGTAGAGCGTGGGGCCGCGGTGCGGCAGCAGCGGCGTCTCCCCAAGGCCCTTGCGCAGGAACTCGGCGCCCGGCTCAAATCGCAGGTAGCTGGCGCGCAGGTACTCGCTCATCTGGCCGCCGCATGACAGGCCCAGGAGCCTGGCCAGGCGCTCCGGCAGGGGCTGCAGGCACTCGGCGATGAGGCGGCCGCCGCCTTCTACGAAGTCCTCCAGGGCGGCGAGCAGCGCCTCGTCCCTGGGGACGGTGGGCAGGATCAGGGCGCGGTAGCGCGACAGGCGGCCGGAGAGCACCTGCTCGGGCAGCAGCATGTCAAAGGGGATTTGCGTCGAGAGCAGCGCCTCGGCCCAGCCGTTTGCCGGGGCGCTCATCTGGCCGCCGAAGGCCTTGGACAGGTCGTCGGCGTGCATGTCCCAGAGCAGGGCGAGCTTGGCGCGGGAACGGGCGCCGTCCATGGCCCCTTCCACGGTGCGGATCTCAGTGTTGATGGTCTTTACGCACTCAAGTATGCGCTTGTCGCCGATGGTGTCGGGGATGCCGGTGATGGAGTGCCAGATGTAGCCGCCGTTTGCCGGGACCTGGCTCATCCAGTAGAGGTACTCGGCCGGGGGCAGGCCGACGTGGCGCCAGTCCATGCCGGGGCAGGAGTGGATGATGCCAAAGGGGGGCCGGGCGCTGGGCTCGGAACGGCCAAGGCGGATGCACAGCGCCGGCTTAAAGCTCTGGGGGATCTCCTTCCAGCCGAGGGACAGCACGTCCTGCGGCTCGGCGCAGATCATGTCGCAGGTGGCCAGGCGCTCGTAGAGGTTGTCCGAGGCGATGCCGTAGTAGAGGATCACCGGCACGTCGCGCGTTTGACGTATGGCCTTTCGCAGGAAGGCGATGTTGTCGTAGAGGCAGCGGCTCTTCCAGCCGGGGTCCCAGTCCTTCTCGCTTTCCGGCAGCGGCTCGCCGTAGAGGGCGAGGTACTTCTCCTTACAGGTCTCACAGTGGCAATTCGGCGCGTGCGGGGCGTTGAAGAACACGCCGTCCAGGTCGTAGCGGGAGAGGGCCTCGCGCAGCACGGGCGCGGCGACGTCGGCGTTGCGGTAGCCGGAGTTGATGCAGGTGGTGTAGAGCAGGTCCCAGTTGCCGGGGCGCAGCGCGCCCACCACCTGCGGCGCGCCGTCGGCGCTGCGGGCGAACCAGCGCGGGCGGCTCTGGTAGGCGCGGTCGCTGGTCTTGGAAAAGTCGAAGCGGGCAACGACGCGGATGCCGCGCGCGTGGCAGGCGGAAAGGAGCGTCTGCAGCAGGTCGCGGTCCTTGGGCAGGCAGGGGTTCACGGTGTGGAAGGGCACGCTCGTGGGGTACCAGGCGTAGATGCCGCCGACGTTGACCACAAGGACGTTGGCGCCCAGGTCCTCGATCTGGGCGGCGATGCGCGCTTCGTCCATGCGCGGGGTGTCCAGCACCTGCAGGTTGGTCTGTATGACGCGCAAAGGGCGCTTCCACCAGGGCGTTGTGTTGTTCATGGCTGAGTGTCCCCCGTTTCATATTTGTCTTTGCCATAAGTGTAGCACGGGCGGGCGGGGGCTGGCAAGACCTTCGCGCATTGCAAAAGCGCGGCGCATCCCGTATAATGGGAGGGAAAAGCGGGACATATGGAGGAAGGACAGATGGGGATCCAGGACAAGGCAAGATACGCGGCGCGTTCTGCGGGGGCGGCGGCGGCAACGTACGCGCGCTCCCTTGGCAAGTGGCTGCTGCTGGCGGGGACGACGGGCGCGCTCTGCGGGGCGCTGGGGTCTTTGTTCCACCACATGGTGGAGATCGCGACGGAGCTGCGGACGGAAAACGGGTTCCTCGTGCTGCTGCTGCCGCTGGCGGGGCTCCTGGTGGTGTTTCTCTACCGCCGGCTCTCGGTGGAGGGCGTGGGCACGAACGACGTGCTGGACGAGATCCACCTGGGGCGGGGGCTGCCGCCGGCGCTGTTCCCGGCGATCTTCCTGGCCACGGGCCTTACGCACCTGTTCGGCGGCTCGGCCGGGCGCGAGGGCGCGGCGCTGCAGATGGGCGGCACGGTGGGCTACCAGGTGGGGCGCCTGTTCCGCCTGGACGACCGCGACAGGCGCACGGCGACGATGACGGGCATGGCGGCGTTTTTCACGGCGCTGTTCGGCACGCCGCTGGCGGCGACGGTGTTTGCGATGATGGTGGTGAGCGTGGGGCTCTTCTACCACGCGGACTTCCTGCCCTGTCTGGTGGCGTCGCTGGTGTCGTTTGGCGTATCGCTGCTGCTGGGCGTAGAGCCGACGCGCTTTGCCGTTGCGGCGCCGGAGCTTGCGGCGCTGACGCTTTTGCAGGTTTCGGCCCTGGCGGCGCTGTGCGGGCTGGTCGCCAGTCTCTTCTGCCACAGCCTGCACTTTTTCGAGCGGACGATGCAGCGCCTGCTAAAGAACCCTTACGCGCGCGCGGCGGCGGGCGGCGCGCTGGTACTGGCGCTGACGCTGCTCTTCCGCTCGCAGTACTACAACGGCGCGGGGATGGCGGCGATCACGCTGGCGGTGGAAGAGGGCGAGGCGCCGGATTTCGCGTTCCTATGGAAGATGCTCTTTACGGTGCTGACGCTGAGCGCGGGGTTCAAGGGGGGCGAGGTGGTGCCCTCGTTCTTCATCGGCGCCACGTTCGGCTGCGCGGTGGGGCCGCTGCTGGGGCTGCCGGCGGAGTTCGCGGCGGCGCTGGGTCTGGCGGCGGTGTTCTGCGGCGCGACGAACTGCCCGCTGGCCTCGATCTTCCTGTCCATCGAGATGTTCGGCGGGCAGGGGGTGCTGTACTTTGCACTGGCCTGCGGGGTGAGCTACATCTTCTCCGGCTATTCGGGGCTGTACTCGAGCCAGAAGATCCTCTACTCCAAGCTCAAGGCGCGCTACATCAACATCCACACCAACGGCGCGACGCGCACATCGGTGGACGGGGGCGAATTTTCCGCGCCCGAGGACAAAAAATAGGAGGAAAGAACATGGCACTGCGCTTTCCCTACGGCCGGGGGGAGATACTGGCCGATTTTTCCGAGGAGGACGTAGTCGGCGTGCTGGACGCGCGCCTGCCGGAGGTGGACGCCCCGGCGGAGGCCCTGGTGCGGCGGGCGCTGGCAGAGCCGCTGGGCGCGCCGCGGCTTTCGGAGCTTGCGCGCGGCAAGCGCAACGTCGTTGTGATCGTCAGCGACCACACGCGGCCGGTGCCGAGCCGGGCGATCCTGCCGCCGATGCTGGAGGAGATCCGCCGCGGCAATCCGGGGGCGGAGGTCACGCTGCTGGTGGCCACGGGCTGCCACCGCGCCTCGACGGAAGGTGAGCTGCGCGAAAAGCTGGGGGCGATCTACGACCGGGAGAAGGTGGTGGTCCACGACTGCGACGACGAAGCGAACCTCGTTGACCTTGGGACGCTGCCCTCGGGCGGGGCGTTCCTCGTCAACCGCCTGGCGGCGGAGGCGGATCTTTTGGTTGCGGAGGGGTTCATCGAGCCGCACTTCTTCGCCGGGTTTTCCGGCGGGCGAAAGAGCGTTTTGCCGGGCATCTGCGGGCGCAAGACCGTGCTTGCCAACCACTGCGCCGCCTTCATCGACGATCCGCGCGCGCGCACGGGGGTGCTTGCGGGCAACCCGATCCACCGGGACATGCTGTGGGCGGCGCGGCGGGCGAACCTTGCCTTCATCGTCAATGTGATCCTGGGCGAGGGCAAGCGCGCGGCGTTTGCCTATGCGGGGGATGTGGAGGCAGCGCACGCGGCGGGCTGCGCGATGCTGGCGGCGCACTGCCGCGTGCCGCGCTGCGCATCGGACATCGCGGTGGTGACGAACGGCGGCTACCCGCTGGACCAGAACCTCTACCAGGCGGTCAAGGGCATGACGGCGGCGGAGGCGGCGGTGCGTCCGGGCGGCGTGATCCTGATGCTGGCGGGCTGCGCCGACGGCGTGGGCGGGGAGAACTTCTACCGCCAGATCGCGGGGGAAGCGGATCTTGGCCGGGTGCTGGCGCGCTTCCGGGCGCGGCGGCCGGAGGAGACGGAGCCGGACCAGTGGCAGAGCCAGATCCTGATCCGCGTGCTGCAAAAGGCGCGGGTGCTGCTGTGCTCGGAGCTGCCGGATGACGTGGTGCGCGCGATGCACATGGAGCCGGTGGCCTCCCTTTCCGCGGGGCTTGCGCGGGCAAAGGCGCTGCTCAGGGCGGAGCGGCCGAAGATCGCGCTGATACCGGACGGCGTCTCGGTATTCGCCGAGGAGGAATAGGAACGCGCGGCGCCGTAGCCGTTTTCGCTTCGCCGCAAGGCGGGGCGAAAACGGCTGCGGGGCCCTGTGAGACGGGGGGTGTGCAAGGGCCCGCAGGGCGCTTGCGCGCCCCCCGTCTCACAGAGTAGGGGATGAGGGGTGGGGCAAGGCCCCGGCGGGTGGGAAAGCGCGCGCCCTCCCCTCCCCTATGGCGCAAAAAAACGAGGGACCGGTCAGCACCGGTCCCTCGCGTTTGGGTTTGTGCGGTTTACCAATAGAGGTAGTTCAGGTAGTTGGCCGAGACGTAGCGCAGGCGGCCTTCGTAGCGGATGACGGCCCAGCCGTTCTCGATGTCGTAGACCTGCACCACATCGCCGCGGTGGATGGTGCCCACGACGGCGTAGTTCGTGCCGTCGCCGGCGCGCACGTTCAGCGTGCGGCAGTTGACGGTGTACAGGTCGTAGAGGTTGGGCACGCGGTCCTCGTAGTAGCCGGTCCAGTAGTTGTAGCTGGGCTTGGAGGGCTTAGAGGGCTTGGACGGGGAGGACGGCACGTACTCCCAGACGTTGGTCTCGTTGGGGTCGTCGCTCCAGGAAGAGCTGGAAGAGCCGGAGCTGGAGGAAGAGCCGCCGCGGATGCCGTCCCAGTAGTCGTCGGAGTCGTAGCGGTTGATGCTGCCGCTGGAGCTGGGGTTGTAGTAGCCGTTGGAGCCAACAGCGACCCAGTTTACATATTCGCCAGATGCACCGGTTTCATCCGTGTATTGCACGACAACGCGAACCCAGCTGGCCTCAGACGGACGCACCTTGATGGACATGGTGACCTGCGCGTTGGCCGGGACTGTCACATGATCTGCCTGGCTTTCCACAGGGTTGCTCGTATCCTTCGTCTTGTAGGCACGCATATAGATTTCCTTGACCGTGGTCTTGTTACTCTCGACCTTCGCCGTGATCGTCTTCTCGTAGTGATCCGTCTGCTTAACAGACGTCGTGACCGTCGGCTTGCTCGCCGCGTTGACGCAGACGACCTGGGCCAGCAGAAGCACGAGCACGAGCAGCGCGGACGTGATCTTGATGGACCTCTTCATTGCAATTCCCTCCCACTGGATGTTTTGAGATTATTTTACACCA
>CALWKN010000045.1 GCA_944381265.1 uncultured Clostridia bacterium | reverse complement strand
CGATAGCCTGCTCCCCTTGAATTGCATACAGAAAGGAGTGCGCTCCATGTTCCATCCCCTCTTCCTGCTCCCCCTGCCCCACTCCGGCTCCATGCTCAACCGCCCGGCCACGCCCGTGCTCGTGCTGTTGATCGTCCTGGGCCTGCTGTTCGTGGGCGCGATCGCCTTCTACACCGTCTCCGCCATCAAGAACCGCAACAAGCCCAAGGCGGAGCGCCTGGGCAACGGCAACTACCTGGGCTACAACCCCGGCGGCGGGCGCGGCCCGGCGGCGGGCGGCGGCCCCGGCAGCGCGCCCAGCATATTCGCCGTGCCGCCCAGGCGCCCGCAGGACGCGCGCGAGCCCGACCCGCGCCGCAAGTAGCGCGTCTTTCCACTCTTAAGAAAGGAGGCCCGGCCATGTTCCCGCACATCCTTCTCTGGCCTGAGGGCGCGACCCATCTGCTCCCCCACCCCGACTGGGAGATCCTCGCCTGGATCATCGGCACCTGCGTGCTGCTTATCGTCACCCCGACTATCTACATCGTCTCCGCCATCCGCAACCGCGGCAAGCCGAAGATCGAACACCACGGCCACGGCAACCTCGGCGGGCTTGGCGGCTACTCCGGCCGCGGCGTGGGCCAGGGCGGCCCGCCCGGCTCCAGCCCCGGGTTCTTCGCGCTGATGGGCCGCAACAGCCCCTACGGTCCCTACGGCGACGACCCGAAAAAAGAGGACCCGCACCGCCGCTGACCGCTCCTGACAGGGAAAGGAGGCTTCCTGCATGAATAACGGCACACTGCAATGGCCGGTCGTGATCGTCTACTCGCTTGTGCTGCTAGCCTTCCTGGCGGCGGTGGTCCTTACCATCGTCACCGCCGTAAAGAACCGCGGCAAGCCCAAGCCCGATCACCTTGGCAACGGCAACTTCATCGGCTACGGCCCGGGCGGCGGGCGCGGCCCGGCGATGAACGGCTCGCCCTTCGGCGCGCCGGGGGCCTTCGCCGTTCCCGACAAGCCCAAGCGCCCGGACGAGGCGCGCGAGCCCGACCCGCGCAAGCGCTGAAACGGCGCAAGTTGGAGGTGAAACCATGTACCCCGTTCTGCTTCTCCCGACGCAGTCCCCGCAGGATCTGCTGCCGCATCCGAGCGCGGAGATGACGGCCTATCTCCTCGCCTTTGCCGCGCTGCTCGTCATCTCCCTCGCGCTCTACCTGTATTCGGCGCTGAAAAACCGCGGCAAGGCTCCCGTGGAGCGCCGCGGGCACGGCAACTTCGGCGGCCTGGCCGGCTACTCCGGCCGCGGCTCGGGCGAGGGCGGCCCGCCGAACTCCGCCCCCGGGTTCTTCGCCCTCTACGGGCGCAGCAGCCCCTACGGTCCCTACGGCGATGCGCCGCAGAAAGAAGATCCGCACCGCAGATAGACAGTGGCAGGGCCCCCGTTACGACTCGCGCAGCGAGTCGTCGCGGGGGCCTTGTGGCAAGCGGGGGGCGGGCGAAGCGCCGCACGGCGCGTTCGTCCCGCCCCCCCCGCTTGCCACGGCGTCGAGGGCTGCCGGGGTGGGGCGAGGCCCCGCGCCCTAGGGGGCGAGGTTCTCCGGCCCGAAGGACTCCGGCAGCAGCGCCTGCAGCGTCGTCTCCGCCATGCCGCCGCCGGGTGCGTCCAGATAGACGCGCATCTCCTTTGGCGCGCAGAACTCGCGCAGCGCCTGGCGGCAGACGCCGCAGGGCGGGCAGGGCGCCCCCGGCTCCTGCCCCAGCGGCGCGCCGCTTACGGCGATGGCGCGGAACCGCCGCGCCCCGGCGCTCACCGCCGCAAACAGCGCCGCCCGCTCGGCGCAGCAGGTCACGGGGTAGGCGGCGTTCTCCACGTTGCAGCCGAGAAACACCCTGCCGTCCTCGCACAGCAGCGCCGCGCCCACGGCAAAGCGCGAGTAGGGGGCATAGGCGTTTCCCCGCGCCGCGTGCGCGCGCCGCAGCAGTTCTTCGCCGCTCACGGGGCGATCTCCAGCGCGATCTCCATCATCTCGTGGAAGCTCTCCTGCCGCTCGGCGGCGGAAAGCCCCTCGCCCGTAAAGGGATCGTCCGAGATCGTGCACAGCGCCAGCGCCTGCCGCCCGGCCCTGGCCGCATTGAGGTACAGCGCCGCCGCCTCCATCTCCACCGCCAGCACCCCGAGGGCGCGCAGCTGCCCGTTCTGGTCGCGCTCGTCGTAGAACGTGTCGGAGGAAAACAGCGCCCCCGGCACCAGGTGCGCGCCGCGCGCTTCCGCCGCCTCCACCGCCGCGCGCAGCAGCGCGAACGAGCAGCAGGGCGCAAGGCTGCCGTCAAAGCCGAACTGCGCGCCAAAGCCGGAGTTCGTGTAGCAGCTCATGCCCGCCACGATGTCGCGCAGGCGCAGACCCGGCTGCAGCATGCCCGCCGAGCCGATGCGAATGATGGCCTCCACGCCATAGAACTGGAACAGCTCGTGGCTGTAGATGCCCATGGAGGGCATGCCCATGCCGCTGGCCATGACGGACACGCGCTTGCCCTTGTACAGCCCGGTGTAGCCCTGCACGCCGCGCACGTCGTTGACCAGGACCGCGTCCTGCAAATAGTTCTGCGCCACAAAGCGGGCGCGCAGCGGATCGCCCGGCATGAGCACCGTGCGCGCGAAATCCCCCGCCCTGGCTCCGATGTGCGGCGTCGGTATGTGCGTCATAGTATGACCTCCCTGCTGTTTTTCTTGGGGGAAGGGCGCGCAGCCCTCCCGCCTTCCCCTATTGTAGGCCCTCTGCGCCCCTTTCGTCAATCTCTCCCCCGGAAAAGACGCGCCAACGCTAGTCCCTGCACTTGCGCAAAAGCCCCTGGCGCAGGCAGAGCGCGGCGTCCAGCACCCGCTCCCCTTCGTCAAAGCGCACGCGCATATGGCTCCCCGGCCCGACGCTCACGATCTTCCCCTTGCCAAAGCGCTCGTGGAAGATCCACTCCCCCGGGGCCAAAGAGCGGATCGGCTCCTTCGGGGGCCTTTCTTCCATCAGCACCACCGGATGCGGCCGCGCGGAAAACAAGCCCAGCGCCCGCTCCCGGCCGCGGGCGCCGCTCTGCCGGCGAAGCGCCATGCGGTCCAGCGCCTTGTCGTACTCCCGCGTAAGGCGAAGGAGCGGCTTGTGCGCCGCAAGGCCGATCTCGTGCAGTCCGGGGTCGTGGGAGGCGAGGTTGAGCGCCGCCTCCCGCTCCCGCGCCTCCCTGCGCGAGTCCAGCAGCCGCTCCAGATAGCGCGAGGCCGGCCGCTCCAGTCCCCCCATCCGCTCGGCGCAGAGGAAGGAAAAGCGCTCCCGCGCCCGCGTCACCGCGACGTAGAGCAGGCGCGTCTCCTCCTGGAGCACAGCGCGGTCCTCCATCTTCAGCGCCTGTATCGGCGGCAGCAGGCCGTCCTTGCCGTCCAGGAGGATCACCTCGTCCCACTCCAGGCCCTTGGCGGCGTGTATCGTGGAAAGGCGCAGCGCCGCGCGCGGATCGGAGGTGTTTTGCGCCAGCTCCGGCACCTCCCTTGCCCGGCGCAGCAGGCCGGGGATCTCCTCCTCCCGCCGCGCCAGCAGCCGCAGCGGGTCAAAGCGCCTGTCCATCAGCTCGTAGTGCTCGACCAGCGCCTCGATCGCATCCAGGCTTTTCATGCGTCGCACGCGGGCCAGCAGCGCCCGGGAGGCGCGCAGGTCCTCCCGCATCTCCTCCGGCATCTCCGGCCGCCGCAGCAGCGCCTCCAGGCAGTCTGGCGTCTGCGGCGGGATCTCCCGCAGCACGCGCAGCGGCAGGTGCGGCGCGACCGCTTCCTTGGCGCCCAGCAGCGCCTGCGCGTCCCCCGGGCACAGCGCCAGGCGCAATAGGTCCAGCATCAGATGCCCCGAGCCCGGGAAGCGCTCCACCCCGTCGCCCTGCAGCGCGAAGGGCACGCCCCGGCGCAGGAGCACGTCGCACAGGGGCACGGCGCTGCTGTTGTTGCGGTAGAGCACGCCCAGCGTCCGTCCCGGGATGAGATCCTGCGCCCGGCGGCAGACGTAGTCCGCTTGCTCCTCCCAGTCGCAAAGCTCCACGCGCTCGACGCACCCGCCCGCCTTGCGCGCCGAGCGCATCCGGATATCGCGGCGGCCCGGGTTGTAGCGTATGAGCCGCCCGGCCGCCTCCACGATCTCCGGCCGCGAGCGGAAGTTCACCGGCAGGGCCATGACGCGGGCGCCGGGAAAACAGCGCTCAAAGTCGTTCAGGAACTCCGGCCTCGCGCCGCGGAAGCCGTAGATGCTCTGGTCGGCGTCGCCCACGCAAAGAAGGTTGCCGCACGCTTGGACGAGCAGCGCCAGCAGCGCCTGCTGCACGGGCGAGGTGTCCTGCGCCTCGTCCA
>CALWKN010000044.1 GCA_944381265.1 uncultured Clostridia bacterium | reverse complement strand
CTTCGCCCCCTCCGGAACCCCCTGTGCCCTTCGGGCACGGCCGGGGGCGGATACGGATAAGCGGCCCTACGGGCCGACATCCTCGCGGCGTACACGCCGCCGCTGCGGATTGAAAATGAAGGGGCTGCCAAGGGTGAGCGAAGCGAACCTGGAGGCCGAGGACGTCGTGGACGCCCCACAGGGGCCCGTTAGGGAGCACCGCAGGCCGGAACCCCCGGGCAGCGTATGCTGCCCGGGGCGCAGTCGCCCCTTCAAACTTCCCTAAGAGAACAACCCTACTTTGTCGACGCGCTGGAGCGGCGGGAGGCGGCAAGCCTCCCGCCGCTGCCTTCGCCCGCCGTAAGGCGGGCGAAGGCGGGGTGGGTGGGTGGGGCGGGGCGAAGCCCCGCTCCACCCACCTCTCTAGCGGCGCACCATGCCGGAGGTGGCGCGGCGCGACGAGGCCGCGCTCTTCTCCTTCTCCTCTTCCTCCTTCTTGACGCCGGAGCCGGAGCGCTTGGAGGAGCGCCCGCTGCCCGCGGCGTAGGCGGCGCTGGCCTGGTAGTAGGCCGCGCGTGCCTCGTCCTCCAGCGCCCACTGCCGCTCGCGGTTGGCCAGGGCCGCCTCCTGGCTCTGCTGCGCGTTAAAGCGCTGCGCCTCCAGCACCGCCTGCTGCTGGCTCTGCCACATGCTGCCCGCGTACGAGGCGGCGCTGGCGTTGCGGTTGGCCTCCAGCTGCAGCAGCGCGTCCGCGTAATCCCCCTGCAGCGCCGCGGCGTTGCGGTTGGCCTCGTACTCGTTGCGCTGCAGCATGTCCGTGGCGTAGCTGGAGCGGCCAAAGCCGCGGGCGTTTGCCGCCGTCTCCAGGCGCGCCGCCGACTGCACGCGGTTCTGCTCGTTCTCCGCCTGCGCCGCCTCCAGGCGCCGCTGCGCCGACTGCACCCCCGCCTCGTACTGCGCGTTGTAGATCTCCTGCCCCACCTGCAGCCAGTCGGCAAAGCTGCGCTGCTCCGGCACGTCGATCAGCGAGGGCTCGATGTAGGACGGCTCTCCCCCGCCAGAATACGAGCTGCTGTAGCCCGCAAAGCCTATGCCGCGCACCAGCGCGTCCACCGCCTGGCGGTTCTGCTGGTAGGCCCTCTCCGTGTAGGCGCCCCACTTGCCGTCCACGCCGCCCGCGCCCAGGTCCGCCCCCAGCGTGCGCAGCGCCGACTGCACGGCCAGCGTGTAGTTCGTATCCTTGCTCTTGTCGTAGCTTGCCATGTTTCCCCTCCTTTACTCCAGCACCAGCGCCGAGGCGAACGCGCCGTAGCGCTCCAGCGCCATCTGCCCGCCCGAAACGCTGGCTTCCACCGTCACATTCGTCACGCCCTTCTCCCGGTTGGTCAGGAGAAACGGCGAGGCCACCGTGCTCACGCCGTCCAGCTTCTGCCGGAACGCCGCCGCAGCAGCGCCGTTCTCCTTGATCGTCACCGTCAGGACCGCCGCCCCGCCGCCCGTCGCCGCGCTGTCGCCGGTCAGGGAGAACAGCAGCAGGATCTGCGCGTTCTCCTCGTGCGAGAGGGCGAACTCGCACAGCGTCAGGGGCGTTGCCTCCAACAGCTCCGGCGCGCTGTTGCCGGAGGTGTAGCCGCGCACCGGGCTGCGCGCCTGGGCGCTGGCCTTGGAGAACCCCTTGATGATGAAGCTCTCGTTGACGTACTGCAGGAACTTGTTCAGCTTCTCCTGCTCCTTGGCCACCGCCGAGCGCGACGCCGCCGGATACCGCCCGTTCGTCTCCCGGTACTGCATGTCCCGCGCCGTGGCGCTGCAAAGGTCAAGATGCGGCGTGGCCACCACGTCCACGGTGAAATCCCGGCTCAAATCCCTTCCTCCCTTCTCATTCCGTCTCCAGTTCAAGGCCGCCGGTAAAGCAGAAGCGCGTCCCGGCAAGGGCGCGGATGTCTACGCGGAACCTGCGCCCGCCCAGGCGGAAGCGCCGCTTGTAGAGCTTCTCCTTCGGCCCCAGGGCCTCCAGATAGCGCACCTTCTGCCCGCGCTCGCTCTCCACCGTCACCTGCACGCACGGCCGCCGCCCCGGGCTCTCCAATCGCCCGTAGAGGGCAAAGGCGCGCAGCACCTTCTCCGCGCTCGTGCCAAAGTCGATCCAGGGCGTCGTCCACTGCGCCCCGGCGGTGTTGTCGCTGCCAAGGGCGTAGACCACGCCGTCCGCGCCCAGCGCCAGCAGCGTCTCGCGCATCAGCCCCGAGCGGGCGAAGCCGCGCACCGCGATCTCGTCGTGCAGGACGTAGGTCTCGCGCGCAAGGTCGTACTCCAGCACGACGGAGTTTTCCGTCTCCTGCGCCAGCGGCAGGGCGAAGAACAGCCGCTCCCGGAAGCAGATGCCGCGCGCGCAGGCGCCAAAGTGGGGCGACAGCCCCTCTTGGCAGTTCTCCTCCTCGCAGTAGGCGGCGTCAAAGAGCCGCGGCAGCTTGCGGTCGTCCAGCAGCACGATGCTCGTGCCGCTCTGCACGCCGATGCCGTGGGCCGTGACGAAGTACCCCGTCTGCCCGTAGACCGCCGCCGTGCGCCCGGCGATGGTGCCAAGCTCGCCGCTCATGCGCGTCACCTGGTAGTTCTCGGGCGAGGTGCCGTAGAGCAGGAGCGCCGTGGTGGACTTCAGGATGCAAAGGTCCCCGCCCACGCTGTACAGGTTCGTGATCACGCCGCCGTCGAAGGTCGGCAGATCGACAAAGCCGCCGCCCATCTCCGGCGTCACCACATCGCCCGTCCAGTCGTTGGGGTCCAGCATGCGCGAGTAGTAGAGCCTGTCCGGGTTCTCCTTGTCGCCGCACATCCAGACCCGCTCGTAGTGCAGCGCGAAGTACTTGCCCTTGGCCGGCGCGCCCTCCAGGGCGGAGGACGCATCGCTCTGCCCGTCCCAGCACTGCACCGGGTCCACGCCGTTGCCAAAGAGCAGTATGCTGTCGTCCTCCTTCTTGTAGGAGAGGAAGCCGTAGTCCCCCGCCGTGCCGGTGAACAGCGTCTGCCACTGCCCGTTCCGCCACACCGCCACGCTCGATCCCGTGCCCACCACCACGTACTCCGTGCGCGCGCCGTCCTCGTCCGTCTCGCAGAACACGCACAGGCTCTGCGCTCCTTCCGGCGCCGGCGTCCCGATGTAGGGCGCCGCGCCCGCCGCCGAGGCAAGGCGCCCGTAGTCGGTGGTCACGTTGCGCGCAAGGCGCGCCGCCGCCGCGTTGCCCGCAAGCTCGCCGCCGCTCTCGTTCATGCCCTCAAAATAGGGGATCACATAGCGCGCCAAATCGCCTTCCCCCCTCTCACAGCGCGTCCCAGGCGGCAAAGCCCGGCCGGATGCGCCCGCCCGCGGCCTCCGCCAGCGCCCGCTCGTAGGACGCGTACAGCCCGGAGGCCTCCTGCGCGTTGCCGCGCCCCTCCTGCCCGCGCGCCGCCGCGTAATCCGCCAGCGCCGCGTGCAGCGCCTCCGGCAGGAGCTCCGGCTCCTCGTCCCCCAGGTGCAGCGGCGCGAGCGCCTCCGCCGCCCTGCGGCCGTAGAGCCGGCGCACCGCCCGCGCGTAGGCCTCGTTCAGCCAGCGCAGGAACGCACCCTCGTGCTCCTCCACCACGTCCGGCTCCGCCGCGTCCGCGCGCGAATAGCCAAGGTCCAACAAAAACGCCTCCCGCAGCGCGTCTACCGTCATCGTCTTCCCTCCTTTGTTCTTGTAAAAACGGGGAAGGGGCCGTCCCCTTCCCCGCAGACTGTCGAAAAAGTAGGATCGCTTTCTTGGGGATGCATGAAGGGGCGACTGCGCCCCCGTGCAGCATACGCTGCCCGGGGGTTCCGGCCTGCGGTGCTCCCTAACGGGAGCGTCCTCGGCCTCCAGGTTCGCTTCGCTCACCCTTG
>CALWKN010000043.1 GCA_944381265.1 uncultured Clostridia bacterium | reverse complement strand
AGCAGCGCGCGCAGGGCGGGGGCCAGGAGAGAGGCGAGGATCTCGTTGCCCTCGTCCGTCGGGTGCAGGCCGTCGTAGGTCAGGGCGCGGGCCTCGGGCGGGTAGGGGTAGGGGTCGTTCTCCGGGTCAAAGGGCAGCCCGGCATAGTCGGGGTAGGGCAGATCGCGCACGCCGTCCGCGGTGCGCACGCGCTTAAAACGCACGGCGTTCTGCGGCGTGATGCCGCTCGCCTTATGCAGGTCGAGCGCCGGGACGCCGAACGCCCGGCAGGCCGCATAGATGGCGTCGGCGATGTCCGCAAGGCGCTGGCCGTGCTCGGGCGCGTAGCTGCCGGGGGCGTTGTTGAAATAGTCAAAGAGGTAGACGAAGTCCGCGCGCTCCACCGGGTTGCAGACGAGCAGGCGCGCCTGCGGCGAGAGCGCGCGCAGGCGGCGCAGCAGATGCCCGAGGTTGCCCAGTATCGTGCCGGGCGCGCCGTCCCGGAAGGCGGCCGTATCGCCCAGAGGGATGCCCTGGTGCCAGTCGTTTGTGCCCAGCAGCACCGTGTAGACGTCCGCCGGGACGAGCGGCGCCTCCAGCCAGTTGGCGGTGGTGGAGCCGTTGATGCCTAGGTTGACAAGGCGCAGCGGCGGCAGCTTCTCCAGCGTGCGGCTGAGGTAGCCGCGCGTGACGATGTGTCCCGTCTCGTCCAAATGGTCATTCAGGTAGGTAAAGGAATCGCCGATGGCGCACCAGGTCTGCATACGCGTTTTCTCCCTTCTCTTTGGCATCAGGGCGCGGCCGCAAGGGCCGTGAGGTTTTTGCACTGGGCGTAGATCCCAGAAAAGTACTCGCAGGGCACGGGGATGCCCCAGGCTCCGGCCCCCGTCTCGATGGTGAAGGCGGGGATGCCCAGCGTCTCGACGCAGTAGTCCTTGTAGCCGCCAAAGCTGCCGACCACAAGGTCGTCGCCCAGCCGCAACCCCGCGTAGCCGGTGAGGTCCAGGAATCGCCCGGCCAGGCGGGCGTCGCGGCTTAACGCCTCGCCCTCCTGGAAGAAGTACCAGTAGATGGCCTCCCCGCGCGAGTGGTAGCTGAGCGTCACCGTGGGGGCGAAGTCCTCGGTGAGCTTCAGCAAGGCCTGCGTCTCCGGCTCGCTCTCCGGCGCGGGGCCGACGTAGTGGGCGTAGGCCGGGCCCTCGATCCCCTCCAGCACGCGGCTGTCCTCCCAGCGCGCGTCGAAGTTGCGGTTGAGGTCCACGCCGCGGCCGTTGGCCTTCCAGAGCGCGTGGTCGCGCCCGCTCTCCGAAATGAGGCGCTCGACGAGCGCGCGGTCCGCCTCCTCCTCGATCCAGGCAGCGCCCTCCTGGGCGATGCGCACGCCGTCCGGGTTGCTCATGGGCACAAAGAGGAAACAGGCGCGCTCGAGCAAAGGCGCGTACATCTCCTGGGAGAGGTAGTCCTCCATCTGCGCCATGAGCACCTGGACGTTGATCCACTCGCGGCCGTGTATGCCCGCCTGCGCAAGGACGCGCGTCCTGGCCTCGGGGTTGCCCACGCGCATGGCCCACAGCGGCTGGCCCAGGGCGGAGACGCCGTAGGCAAAGAGCTCGGTCTGCTCGGGGAAGCGGGCGTGCAGCGCGCGCAGCTCCGACGCTAGCGTCCCCGGGCTGTAGGTGGGGCTGACGCGCGTGACGATGGGCGTCAGCGGCGCTTCGGGCGTCGGGGCGGCGGTGGGCGCAGGGGAAACGGCGGGCGTGGCCGCGGGGGTGGGCGCCGCCGTGGCCGCGGCCGGGGCGGCGAGGGGCTCGGCCAGGGCCAGGAACACCGCCAGCAGTCCCGCCAGCGATGCGCAAAACGCCCGGCACAGCGCCGCGGCAAGCTCTTTTTTCACGCCCTCGCTCCCCTCCTTCGCCGCTCTTCCCGGCATCTGAAATTTCGCCATCACGAAAGCGTGAGGTCCGCCATCACGACGTTGATCGTGCCGGCCCTGCTGCGCGTCTCCTCCAGGGAAAACACCAGCTCCCGCACGCCGCTTACGTCCACCGTCACGTCCGCCGCCGCGGCGGCGGAGCAGCGCCAGTCGCTGTCGTAGGCAAGCTCCCCGTCGCAGTACACGGTCAGGCGGAAGCTCGCGTCCGTGCTGTCGTCGTTCCAGACCGCGTCCGGGGCCAGGCGGAAGCGCAGCGAGGTGTACGCGCCGGGCAGCTTATAGCGCGCCTCCACCGCGCCCACGCCGCCCTCGCCCTCAATGGACGAGGAGGGCACGAACCAGCCGATGCCGTCGCAGGAGAGGATCTCCTCCCCGTCGCGGATCTGCAGTTCGCCTTCGTAGGTGGGGTTGGTCCAGTAGTTCAGGTAGAAGTGCGTCGGGGCCGAGGTCGGCTCCAGCTCCATCAGCGTCGCGGGCAGGGCCGGCGCATCCTCGTCCGGCGCTTCCCCGCCGTCGCTCTCCGGCGGGGCGCTGGTCTCAACGGGCGTCGCGGCGAGGCCGGAGAGCTTGGGCAGCACCTTGTCGCGCACCTCGGGCCAGGCGAAGTAGACGCTGGCCGCGATCGCGGCGACGAGCAGGGCCAGGCGCAGATAGAGCCGGAACCTGCGCCACCTCCGCCGCAGCGCTTCCCTCCTGCCCTCATCCGAATTGGCCCGCCGGGGACGGCGATGGCTGCGCCTGCGCCGGGGCCGCCGGGGCGCTTCTTCTTCCTCTTCGTCCCCGTCGTCCAACTCGTCCAGCAGGGCGTCCACCTCTTCCAGATCGTCCCCGTCGTCTGAGTCTTCCGGCTCCATGGGCCGCTTCTCCTGCGCTTCTTCCGCGGCGCGCGGCGTCAGGCCCTCGCCGCGGTAGGGCTCCAGCAGCAGGCGCAGTATGGAGAGGTTGGCGTCCTCGTCCGCGCGCTTCGGCGGCAGATCGCCCTGCGGCCCGCGGGCAAAGGCGCGCTTGTCCTCCTCGCGCGTCAGACTGTTGAAGGCCTCCAGGCGCTCCGTCCAGTCCTGCGCCTCGGGCGCCTCCGCCGCGCGGCGCAGCAGGGCGCGCGTCTCCTCCCACTCCGCCCGCACGGGCAGGGCGGCGGCGTCCTCCACCTCCAGGCGCTGCAGCGCGTTCCTCGCGCAGCGCTGGCGATCCTTGGGCGCGCGGCAGCGCTCCAAGCCGCGGCAGCACTCCAGCAGCAGCGCCCGCATCTCGCGCAGCAGCGCGCCGCGGTAGCGCACCAGCGCCGCGCCGTCGGTTCCGCCCACCGGCGGCGTCTCCCGCCAAAGGCGCACGAGCTCCCGGAACGCCTCCGGCGCGGAGCGGTCCACGGACAGCGCGCGCCTCTTCTCCTCCCAGTCCGGCTCCGCCGCCGGTTCCGCTTCTTTGGGTGGGGCGGCGGGCGCATCGCGCTCCAGCAGCGCCTCCACCTCGGCGCAGAGCGCGTCGTACTCGGCGCAGGGCGCGTCCTCGTAGAGCGGCCGCGCCGGTTCCAGGAACTCCCGCCGGATGTAGCGCGCCCGCTCGGCCCGGGCGGACGAGCTGCGCTCGCCCTTCTCCTCCTCCCGGCGCAGGTAGACCGAGAACATCTTCCAGCCCTGGCGCAGCACCTCCTGCAGCGCATAGCGCAATTCGCGCGCGTCCCGGTCCTGGCGCGGCAGTTCCTGCAGCGTCTCGATGGCAAAGCGCACGGACTTTATCGGGTCTTCACGGCACTTCTCCCACTGCGCGCGCAGGCGGTCGAGCCGCGCCACGCCTTCGCTGCCGCCGGAGCAAAGGCGGCGCGCAGCGGCGCACAGCGCATCAAACGCCTCCGAGGGCGCGTCGCCGTAGAGCGCGCGCGCCGGTTCCAGCACCTCCCGCTCCAGCGCCGCGGCCCGGCGCACCGCGTCCGCATCGCCGCTGTGCGCGCGGGAAAGGATCGTAAACTGCGACTGCCAGCACGACTCCAGCGCGCGCAGCACCTCGTCTCGCCCGTCCCCGGGCGGCAGGGCGCGCACGTCGGCGACCACTTTGGCCAGCTTGGCAAACTCGCTGGGCAGCAGGCGGCGCACCGCCGCGCAGGCCGTGTCAAAGGCGGTAGAGGGCGCATCGCCGTAGAGCGCGCGCGCCGCTTCCAGCACCTCCCGCTCGCAGTCCTCCGCCCGGCGCACGGCGGCGGGGTCGGCAAGGTTCGCCGCGGAAAACGCCCGCGTAAGATCGCGCCATCTCTCCTCCAGCGCCTGGACCGCCGCCTCTTTCTCCGGCCCGGGCGTCAGCGCCAGGGCCCGCTCCACCTGCGCCGCCAATTCCGCGAACGTCCCCGGCAGCAGGCGGCGCACCGCCGCGCACACCGCGGAAAACGCCTCCGAGGGCGCGTCGCCGTAGAGAGAACGCGCCGCTTCCAGCAGGTTCGTCTCGCAGTCCTGGGCGCGGCGCACGGCGGCGGGGTCGGCGGGGTCCTCCCTGGCAAACTGCTCGGCCAGCGCCCGCCAGCGCCCTTCCAGCGCCGCGAGCGCCTCGTTCCGCTGCGGCCCGGGGTCAAGGCGGCGCAGCGCTTCCACCTGGGCAAAGAGGTTCTCCGCCGGGGCTGTCCGGCGGCGCGGCAGGCGGAAGGGCTGGCGCTCCGGACGGGGGCCAGGCTCTGGCCGCGGGCCGGGCTCCGGCCGCGGGCCAGGCTCCGGCTGGGGGCCAGGCTCCGGCTGGGGGCCGGGCTCCGGCCGCGGGCCAGGCTCTGGCAGCGGGCCAGGCTCTGGCAGCGGGCCGGGCTCCGGCTGGGGGGCGGATTCCTCCGGGTCGCGCACCGCCTGCAGCGCCGCGCGCAGGGCGGACAGGGGCAGGGCCTCGTCCGCGCGGGCGGGCGGCAGCGCGGGCAGCAGCTTTTGCCGCAGCGCCCAGCGCGCATTTTCGCTCGGGGCCGCCTTCAGCCGGGCCAGATCCACGGCATAGCGCCGCCAGTCCTCCGGCGGCTCGAGCAGCCACACGCGCAATTCCTCCCCCTCCGGCCCCAGGTTCGCGGGCAGGGAGGCGCAGAACTCGCGGTTCTCGTAGACGCGGCTCTTGTCCGCGTCGCTCATCTCCCGGAAGCAGTCTCGCGCCCCGGCCGCGTCGCCCAGGCGCAGCGCGGCGTCCAGCACGCGGTCCGGCGGCGTCCCGGCCTGCAGCGCGCGGCGGTAGAGCTCCTGGCGCAGGGCGCGGGCGTCCTCGCCCTCGCGGCGGTTCGGCGCGACAAAGAGCAGCGCCTGCGCGGCGAAGGCGGCCGGATCCGGGATCTTCTCCCAGGTCTCCAGCACAAAGCGCAGCGCCTCGCCGTACCTGCGCGCCTCGGCGCTGGCGCGATAGGCCTCCAGATACAACCCGTCCGCCGTGCATAGGCGAATGCAGCGCAGGCGCGCCACCTCGCTGCCGCCGCGGGAGAGCGCCTGCAGCAGCTTTCGGGCGGCGGCGTGGTCCGCGGGCAGGCCGGGCGCGCCCGACTCATAGAGCGCGGCGAGCGACAGACCCGCGCGGGGGTCGGCCACGGCCTGCTGCCGCTCCAGCTCCACGGCGCGGCGCAGCAGGCGCTCGGCGGCGCGGCCGTCGGGCTTTGTGCCCTTGCCCTGCGCATACATCTCCGACAGCGTCAGGCAGTCGCGCAGGTTCAGCGCCGCGCCCTCGCGATCGCGCAGGAGCAGCGCGCGGTAGAGCGCCTCCCGCGTCTCCGGCGCCGCGCCCAACGTCTCCAGGCGCGCCGCCGTCTCGTACTGCACGGCGCTGTCGCCGGAGGACAAGGCGTAGCGCGCCGCCCT
The DNA here is from genome assembly GCA_944381265.1 of uncultured Clostridia bacterium. Taxonomy (GTDB): domain Bacteria; phylum Bacillota; class Clostridia; order Christensenellales; family UBA1750; genus Spyradocola. The sequence goes on along the minus strand of CALWKN010000043.1, from coordinate 17,808 downwards.
GTCCAGGTCCACACCGGCGATCTCGCCGCTGAGGTACGCGCGCGCGGCGCGGGCGGCGGCCTCCTTGTCCCCTTCCTCCGCCGCCTCGGTGAGCAGCTGCAGGCCGCGCTCGGCGCGCTCCTCGCTCTCCAGGTACAGGCGGATCAGCTGGCGGCGGGCGGTGGTGCTGCCCAGGGACAGGGCCTGCTCGTAGTAGACCGTGGCCTGCTTCTTGTCCTGCGGCACGTCGCCCTCGCCGTAGAGGTAGGCGCTCCCCAGGCGCTCGCAGGCCTGCAGATGGCGCTTGGCGGCGGCGCGCTTGAGGTGTTCCATCCCCTCCAGGGCGCGACCCCGCTGGCCCAGCAGGCGCTGACCCAGCAGGTACTCGGCCTCCGTGTCGCCCTCCTGGGCACAGAGGCGCAGCTCCTCAAGACTCATGCGGGAATAGGATGACGGCATGGACGGCCCTCCTTCTGCGGCGAAGCATTGGGGTGAACGCGCGGGGCGTTGTCAGAGATTGCAGGCAAGCAGCCGGCCCTTGCGGGCGACGGTCAAAAGCGGCTTGCTCTCGCCGGACTCGTTGCGCACGACCTGCCCGGGCTCCTGTGCCAAGGCAAGGCGCTGCAATACGAAGTGCGGCGCGGGGTTTTCGGCGTCGCTGCGGCGCTCGACCTCGTACCAATCGGCAAGGCCGGGCGCGTCCAGGCTGATGCGGCAGGGCACGACGAAGCGCCCCATCTTCATCACCGCCGAAAGGCTGGGGTTGAGGCGGCTGTAGGCGCAGAACTCGGCGTAGTCCGCGTCCTGGAGCTTGGCCTGGGGGCGCACGTAGTGCAGCAGCTCCGCGCCGCGCAGGCTCTCCTTGGAGAAGGCGCGCTGCATGGCGCGGTCGGGGTTCTCCGCGCCGCAGAGCACGCGGTTCATGGTGCGCAGCAGCCGCTCCTCCTCGCTGGGCGCGTCGGCGTCCCTGCCCGCGCCCGGGAGCGGGGCGCTCCTTGGCGCCGCCGCGGCGGTCTCCCGCTGCGGCGTGGGCGCCGGTGTGTACGTCTTCTCCGGCTCCGGCGCATAGGCGGGCGCGCGGCGGGGCAGGCTGCGCTCCACCTGGGCAAGGGCGCGGTCCAGCGCGTCCAGCCCGCGCTCAAGGTTCTCCAGGCGGCGAAGCAGGGCGGCGTCCGGCGTCTCCGGGCGGCGGGCGGCGGCCTCCATTTCGCGCAGGCGGCGCTGCAGCTCCTCATTTCGGCGGTTCATGGCGCGGTTGGACTTGCGCAGGAAGACGAAGAGCACGCCGGCGCACAGCAGCGCCAGCAGGGCCAGGCACAGCGCCAGCACGCTCAAAACGCTGCCGCCCGCACTCGGCGTCTGGGCCAGTGTCAGCATCGTCATGCGCCGTCACCTTCTCTCCAGTACCAGGCGGCAAAGACGCGCTTGAAGCACTCGGCCAGGGCGTTTTCGTCCGTGGTGTCCGCCGGGAAGGCGTTGAGCCGGCCGACGATGGTCATGGGGTCGGTGCAGTTGCCGTTCTCGTCCACAAAGGGGCGCAGCCAGTCGGCCTGCGTAAGGTAGGCGTAGAGGGCGAGGAACTCCAGCACGCGCTGCTCGCGCGTGGCGGCGTCGGCGGCGGGCGCGGCCGCAACCGGGGCGGCGGGCGGCGCCCCGGCGGGGGCGACGAGGAAGGGATTGGCCGCGCCGGAGCGGGAGGCGCCCGCCGCGCCGCGGGCCAGGCTCTCGTCCAGCTGCTGCACGCCCATGGCCACCTCGGTCTTGGGGAAGGCGCACATCTGCACCGCGTCGGGCGCGGTGCGCGTGCCGTAGGTCTCGTCAAACACGCGGCGCACCAAATTCTGGTCCTCGTCGCTGAGCCAGCGGAAGAAGCGCCCGCCGTTCCCGGCGAAGAACAGGCGCATAAGGCCTCCGCCGTTCAGCGCGCGGCCCGTCTCCTGGGTGAACCTCCGGGCGTTTTCGGCGATGAGGTAGAGCACGGCGGCAAAGTGGAAGCGGATCGACTCGTAGATCGAGGGGCAGGCCAGGCTGCCGGCGCGCAGCTGCGCCTGCATGTCCTCGGCGTGGTTGGCGCACAGCAGGTCCACGATCAGGGAGAAGGCCTCGGGCTGGGCGTTGGCGGCGGGGGCGGAGCGCGCGGCCATGTCCCGCAGCATGGAGACGCGGGTCAGGTCCTTGCGGGCGATGGACTTGCGCTCCTCGTCCGGGTCGGCGGCGTGGGCGCCGACGGCGCGGTTCAGGAACTCCTGCTCCGGGCAGCTGTCCTCGCCGCGGCGGCAGCTGCGCGCAAGGCCCCGGTAGATGGCCTCGGTGAGTATGCTGCGCCCGCCGATGACCACGGAGAACTCCCTCTGCGGGCACTTGCGGTCGCCGAGCCAGAGGGAGACGTCGGTGGATCCGCCGCCGACGTCGGCGCAGAGGAAGCCGTCGGCAAGGGCCGTGACCCCGGCGGCGATGAAGAAGGCGCCGGCGGCCTGGCTCTCGGTGAACAGTTCCACCGTGCCAAGCTCGATGCCGCTGACGGCGGCGACCCAGCGGGCGCTGTCCGCGGCGCAGGCGCGGAAGCCCTGCACGTCGAAGGAGGCGGTGTTGGGGAAGGTGCAGCGCCAGGAGATTCGGCTGGCCCCGCGTATGGCGGCGATGAGCGCGTACTGCAGCATGACCTGGCGCAGGAAGAGGCGCAGCGCGGCCTTGTAGGGCGGGGAGAAGTCCTTGCCGTCGCCCCACTTCAGGCCCGTGAGTATCGCGTCCTGGGCGCCGAAATCGCGCGTGGCGTGGCAGATGTGGCCGTCCCGCAGCACCTCGGTCTTTTCCGCGTCCTCGGCGCTGAGCTGGCCAAAGGCGTGGCCGTCAAAGACCTCCAAAGCGGTGGAGATGCCGCCGGTCTTTAGCTGCGCGTCGCAGACGAACTCGCGCAGCATATTGGCCTCGGTCTCGGTGTCGCGCAGTATGTGCTTGTGCAGGCGCACGTCGTCCTCCAGGCGGATGATGCTGTAGCTGCCGTCGACGCACAGGGCGCCGATGGTGTTGGAGGTGCCAAAGTCCAGGCTGATCTGGGCCGGGCTGGCCTTGACGTTGGGCGGCACGGCAAAGCGCTCGTCGTCGGCGAAGAAGCAGCCTACGCCGCAGCGCCCGGCCGGGAGCTGCACGCGGAAGGCGACGATGCGGGGGAAGAAATCGGTGCGCGCCACCTGCCAGGCGTTCTCGCTGACGCCGCCGCTCACGGCGCGCTGCTGGCGCACGAACTGCGCGGGGGCGAGGGCGTCCTCGCTCACGGCGTACATCTCCAGGGGATTTTTACCGCCGCCGGCGCTGCTCTGCTTGAAATAGGTGTAGAAGCACTTCCACCTGGGCAGGCGCACGTTGGGCCAGATGCAAAGGTCGGACAGGGCGACGTCCTCCGAGCAGATGACGCGCGTCTCCGGCATGGACTTGCGCAGTATGTAGCGTCGCGCGGCAAAGCCCGGCGCGCGCGACTCCACGGTGATCTCCACCACGATGTCGCCGTAGTCGCGGGCGGTCATGCGCACGTCCTGGATCTGCACTTCGCCGCGCAGCGCAAGGCGCATCAGGTGCTCGCCCACCGGCGGCACGGCGTGGTCCACGACCTCCCCCGCCTCGTTGTAGATGGCGGAGAAGTTCACGTTCTTCATGATGCCGCGGTCGATGCTGTCCGTCAGATCGAACTGCGAGAGCACGGACCTTGCGAACTTGTAGATCCCCATGGCGATCAGGTCCTCGCCGCGGGCAAAGGGCAGGGCGTTGACCGGGTTGACCACGCGGGCAAAGGGCTCGGGCAGCGGGAACTCCGTCGGCGGCGGGGCGTCTAAGTCCACCAGTGTGTCCGGCAGCGTCAGGGCGCCCACCGCGGGCATGCGCGCCCGCTCGATCAGGTTGAGGCACTCCACGTCCAGCGTCGGCACCTGGGACAGGCTCCCCAGCATCTTGTTGACGATGTCGCAGTTGTAGGAGAACTGGGCCCGCGCCGGGTCGAGCTGCGTGTCCACGCTCATGTTGAGGCTCACCAGCGCCGGGTCAGAGACGCCGCGCAGCGGCGCGAAGAAGAACTCGCGCGTCAGGACCGCGATGGCGCGGCCGTTGAAGAAGAGATAGGCGCCCTGCGGGCTCTTGCGGCGCAGGCCCTCGGGCAGGGCGGCCATGGCCAGGCACAGCCCGAGCAGGCGCACGCTGCGCCGCGCGCTCTCCAGCGTATTGGACGCGTCGCCCGTCTGCACGCTCAGGCCCATGTCCGCGTAATAGGTGCCAAGGAAGTAGCCGCGCGCGACCAGCAGCCAGAGCGTGCGCGCCTCCTCCGAGGTGCGCAGGTTGTGCAGCGCGTTCGTCTCCTCGGCGCGCAGGTCGCGCAGGAAGGCCTCCGCAAGCCGCGCGATCAGCTTCTGCCCGTAGAGGGGGGAGTTGGGCGTCTGCGTCATGGTGAGCACGCCCTCCAGGCGGCAGCAGAGCGCGTCGCGCTGCAGCACGGGCAGCTCCGCGCAGGGGTCGCGGAACAGCCCGGTGGGATAGTGGAACCAGGGGATATTGCGCGCGCCCTTTTCGTCCGCGCGCGCGGCGGCGGGGAAGACCAGCAGGCGGCGGGAGAAGAGCAGGCGCGGCGCGCCGTCAAAGTACCCGGCCTCCAGGCCCGCCGGCGTGTAGTCGCCGCGCGCCGGGTCTGCGGGCAGGAAGAAGTCCTCCCCCTGCGGGGCGTAGTCGCGGCCGATGGCGGCAAAGCCCGTGCGCGCCGCCGCCTCGCGCGGGGCGAAGGCACAGGTGCGCACCTCAAAGGGGTACTCGTCCTGCAAAAGCGCCAAGGCGGTCATGCCGCGCCACTGCGCCACGGCGTCCTGCAGGCCCATCTCCAGCGCGGCCTGGAAGGAGAAGTAGTTGGAGTAGATCTCCGGGAAGGAGGAGGAGACGAGCGCCTCGCCCGCCTTCATGCGCCCGGCGATCTTTTCGCACAGGTTAAAAGGCGCGTTGCCGTCGGAGCCGACGCGCTCCCAGCCGGCGCAGCTGAGCGTGGGCAGGGCCTCGCCCGCGTTGAGCTCCACGATCATGGATTCCAGCATGGATCACACCCCCCTTTCTCCCTGCACGCTGCAGGCGTAGAGAAGACTGGACAAAAACGTTTCAAAGCAGGTCGAGCCGCTGACGCTCTCCGAGGTCTGCGATACGACGCTGCGGTTGAGCGCCTCAAACGTGTACTCTCCGGTGAGCCCGCCCACGAGGGAGCGGATGTCCTCCTGCCTGGCGTCGCCGGAAAGCGGCGTCTGCGCCTCGTAGCGGCCGTCCGGCAGGTCCATGTAGTACTTGTAGAGCAGGGCCAGCAGCGCGCCGTCCACCAGCGCGTTGCTGGGCACGTCCACGCGGCCGCCGTTTTTCAGCTGCACGGCGTAGCCCTCGCCGGGGTTGGAGCGCACATAGGCAGGCGGCAGCGTGATGAGCACCTCCGTGATCCAGCGCACGAACTCGGTGAAATAGCAGCCCGCGGCGCGGAAGCCGCGCACGGCGGCCTCGCGCTCCTCGTCGGCGCGGACGCGGCGGAAGTAGCGCTTGGTGAGGGCGTCCTGCGTCTGGAAGAAGCGCTTCTGCCCGCTCAGGTCCCGCACGATGGGGTAGCCGTAGGAGGCGGCCAGGGCGTAGGCGGCGCGCAGCAGGCGGGCCATGCCGCCGCGCAGGCCCATGTCCGGGAAGGAATCCCAGGTCAGCAGCGTCTTCCCCTCGGCGCTTGGCGCGGTGAGGTTGAGGTTGTAGAGGTAGTGGCCGTCCTGCGTCTGCGGGTCGTAGGCGTCGGGGTTTGTGGTGAGGAAGTGGGAGACGGCCTGCGCGCCCAGCCAGTCCACCAGGTGCGCGGCGTTGTTCTGCCCCTCGCCGCCGGTGCAGTAGTCGTAGACCACCTTGTCGCGCGTGCCGACCATGTACACGGCGTTAAAGACCTTGTTTTCGCCGTAGCCCACGCCCTCGCGCGCGTAGTACTCCAGCGCGGCCTTGGCCTTCTGCTCGAACTGGCTGGCCTCGATGACGCCGTCGCCGCGCGTTGTGGCAAAGTAGGGAAGTAGCAGCATCGCGCCGATGACCGCGCCGCCGCCGACGTTTCGTCGGGCGTCCGGGTTGGGGTTTTCGTCCGTCAGATTGCGGATGTAGCGGGCGATGGAGGGGATGGCGGAAGCGCCGGTGCCGCCGAAGATCGACCCGGCCAGCAGGATCCGCGGCCGCCCGCCCTTTACGAGCTCCCGGCGGATCTCCTCCATCACCTCGGAAAAGCTGTGCTCCGGCGGGAGCTTGGGCAGCTCGGAGGCGAAGAAGTGCGCGCCCACGTTCGGGTGGCCGTAAAAGCCCTTCTTGTAGCTCATCTCCATCTCATAGTCCGTGTACAGGGCGCGGGCGATCTCCCGCTCGTCGCCGGGCGCGGTGGCGCGCAGTATGCCGCCCATGGCCTGCTCCTCCACCGCGGTCAGGCGGTAGAGCGCAAAGTCCGCGGTGAAGCCCACGTCCGTCTCCTGCTCCGCCTCGGCCTGGGCGGCGGAGACGCAGGCGCGCATCTGCGCGTAGAGCGAGGTCAGGCGCTCGGCGCGCTTGAGGTTGCCGCCGGTCTGGTCCAGGTCCACGATCACGGCGCGTATCGCCGCGCCGGGGTGGCGCAGCACGCCCGCGGCCGCCGCGTGCAATGTGGCCTCCAGCATCTTGGCGCCGGAGCCGCCGACAAAGAACACATAGCTGCCCAAAGTACTTCCCCCTCCTTCTACCACTTCTTAAACAGCGAGCTGCGCATGCCGATGGGCGAAAACAGCCACAGCCCGAGGAAGAACACCACGTTGTACAGGAAGAGCCCGTAATAGGCCAGAATGTCGTAGAGGTCCAGCGTCATGGACGTGGCAAAGCCAAACACGCCGCAGAAAATCGAGACGAGCAGCGTCATGAGCACGTGCACGGCCAAAAACACGGCAAAGAGCAGGTTCTCTTTCGTCTTGCGCCCGGGGCCGCCGGCCTTGCGGAAGATCAGGTTCCAGACCGCCAGCAGCAGCGCCGACAGGCCCGCCGTCCAGCCGTAGGCCTCGGCCATGAGCGAGAACCAGACCTGGCGCACGGCCTCGTCCGTCAGGTTCTCCGCGCCCGCGATGCCGACGCTCTGCAAAAACTCATAGGCAAAGGGCGTGCTCGCCATGTTCCACGAAAGGAACGCCAATAGCAGCCCCGTGAGCAGCGCGTACATCACCACCAATATGGCGATGTGCCTGCCGTTGTTGTCCCTGCTTCTAGCCAACTCTTTCATCCTCCCCTTCTTCTTTACTCGCTGCGGAAATACCCCTGCTCGTCCGCGTAGAGGTCGACGTAAAAGCGCACGATCTCGTGCGTGGGCGATAGGGCGTTTTCGCCCGTGGTCTGCACGGTGTTGGAGGAGACCACGAGCTGGTTCATGATGCGCTTTAAATACAGCGTCCGGGAGCCGTCAAAGCTCGACGGGTCGTTCATCCAGCTGAGCTCGTCCGCCACCGAGATGTCCCAGTCCTCCACCCAGGGCTCCAATTCCGTGGGGAAGAGGTCCGCCGGGCACTGGGCCAGGGCGCGGATCTCCAGGCGGTAGATGCCGATCTCCTCCGGCGCCCGCATCGTCACGCGGAAGGTGACCGGGCAAGTGAGGGTCTCGCCCTCGCGCACGGCCTCGCCCACCGCGATCGCCTCCACGCTCTGCACCAGCGCCGCGGCCGTCTCGTCCGCGGCAAAGTCCCCGGCGTAGCGGTTGGAGCCGACGCTGGCGGTGATGGGCAGGCCCGTCTCCTCCGCGCTGGCGGCGCCGGCGTCGCTGCCGGTGCGCCGTCCGGAGGCCACCGCCTGCAGCACGGTGCGCTCGACCTGCGCCTGCGCGGTGAATGTAAAGGCGGAAAAGTCCACCTCCTTTTCCGAGCGCACGCGCACCGGCACGGGGACGTCAAAATAGAGAGTCTGCGCCTGCGCCTGAGGCGCCGGCGTCGCGCCGCGCACCGCCGCGGCCGGACGCGGCATGGTATAGCGCAGATCGGCGCATTGGCCGTTTTGCAGCGCCGTTTCGTCCGCCTGCGTCTGGCCGCTGAGCACGCCGTCGGTGGCAAAGCCGGTGATCTGTCCGGCGTCCGCGCCCGCGCCCCAGGCCCCGGCCTGCATGCGCTGCACCTCGCAGGCGTAGAAGGCGTTGTCGGTGATCTCGGCGTCAAAGCGCGCCTTCAGCGCCTGCGCAAAGTAGTTGACCTCGCTCTCCTCGCCGATGAGCAGGAGGTAGAAGGGATGCGCCTTGTACTCGACGAAGCGGCGGTTTTCGTCCACGCCGTAGGGGATCGTCTGGTCACTCTCTCCCACGTCGTAGATGGGCCCGGCGAACTCGCTGCGTATGCCCAGCACCGCCACGGTCTTGCCCTGCGAGAGGAAGCGCTCGGTCATGAGCTTGCCTATGCCCTCCACCATGCCCTTTTCCTCGTAGAGGTCGGTGACGATGACGTTCAGGCTGTCGGGGTCGGCCATGGTCAGCGCGGTGCGCAGCGGCGGCAGCGCCTGGCTGTCCCAGTTGACTTTGGCGATCGAGCGCACGGTGCGCGTAACACTCAACAAAACGTCGCCTTCCCCGGCGCTGTAGTCGGCAAAATAGGTGGTCTTGCTGTAGAAGTCGTCCTGCTCGTAGGCGCGCACCGCGTCCCCGGGGGAGATGGGGGCAAAGGCGTAGAGCGAGCGCGTGAAGTCCTCCAGCGTCTGGTTCGTCTCCATAAGGTACCCGTCCATGCCCTCGATGCCCGCAAAGTCCTCCGGCAGCAGCGAGATCTCGAAGCGGTAGTAGTTGACCTTGGCGTTGATCCAGGTGTTGTAGGCGGTCTCCTCCACGCGGGGCAGGGCCTTGCGGTAGGCCGTGGCCAGGTCCCCGGCCACGAACCCGGCCATGGAGGGCGTGCCGTCCACCCAGACGGCGATCTGTATCTCGGCGTTGGGGTCGACGGCCGCGGCGCTCTCCCCGTCCGCTTCCTCTGCGGCCGGCTGCTCGTAGGCGGGCACGCCCGCGTAGTCCCGTATGTGCACGTCCGACGCAGCGGCGCCGGTGCGGCCGCGGCAGCCGGTGAGCAGGAGCAGCAGCGCCAGCCCTGCCAGCAGCGCCCTTCGCTTTTTCATGGCAAACACATCCTCCTATTTTTCTTTCTCTATTATACGGCACAGCTCGGCGGCTCCGCAACTGCCAAAGTCGCTTTTCCCGTGCCCCTTCTCCAGCATAAACGCGCAAAGCGGCGCAAACGTGTCCCCCCCATGGGTGCAAAGAGGGACCCGCGGCGCTTGCCGCGAGTCCCTCCCGGGGAAAGGATCGCCCGTCCTCAGACGTAGTACAGATCGTTGTTGGGATATGTGTCCTCGCAGGTGTACTGCAGGCCCAGGCGCGAGAGCATGACCTCGTTGCTCTGGGAGAGCATGTAGGAGGCGTGGGCCTGGCAGTTGCGCAGTTCGGGCAGCTTGCCCACGGCAAGCTCCGCCACGGGGTTGGTGGCGGCGCAGATGGACAGGGAGAGCAGCACCTCATCCAGGCTCAGCACCGGCTCGGCGATGCCCAGCACGTTCTTCTTCAGCTGCACGATGGGCTCCAGTATGATGTGGGAGAGGAGGTAGATGTCGTCCGCGATGCCGGCCAGGCGCTTGACCGCGTTGAGCACGGCGCTGGCGTCCGGGTTCATGATGCCCGCGCCGCGGCCCGTGACCACCGTGCCGTCGGCCAGCTCTATGGCGAAGGCCGGGCAGTTCGTCTGGCGGGCGCGCTCCAGCGCCGGGCGCACCACGCGCCGGTCCTCGGGCGAGAGGTCGAGGCTCTTCATCACCATCTCGATCTTCTGCACCGTCTCCTCGTCGTTGCGCCCCTTGGCGTAGTCGACCTTGGCGCGGTAGTAGCGGCGGATGATCTCCTGCTTGGCGGCCTCGCGCACGGCCTCGTCGTCGAATATGCCGTAGCCGACCATGTTGACGCCCATGTCGGTGGGCGAGTGGTAGATGGCGTCGCTGCCGGTGATCTTCATCAGGATCCTGCGCAGCACCGGGAAGGCCTCGATGTCGCGGTTGTAGTTGCCCATGGTCTCGCCATAGGCCTCCAGGTGGAAGGGGTCGATCATGTTGACGTCTTTCAGGTCCGCCGTGGCCGCCTCGTAGGCCAGGTTCACCGGGTGCTTCAGCGGCAGGTTCCACACCGGGAAGGTCTCAAACTTGGCGTATCCGGCCTTGACGCCGCGCTTGTACTCGTGGTAGAGCTGGGACAGGCAGGTGGCCAGCTTCCCCGAGCAGGGGCCGGGCGCGGTGACCACCACAAGGGGGCGCGTCGTCTCGACAAAGTCGTTCTTGCCGTAGCCCTCGTCGGAGACGACCAGGTCCACGTCCATAGGATAGCCCTTGATCGGGTAGTGCAGGTAGGCGCGCTCGCCGCGCATCTCCAGCATCTTGCGGAAGGCGTCGGCGGCGGGCTGGCCCTTGTACTGCGTGATGACCACGGCCGAGACGTACAGCCCCATGCGCCGAAGCTGGTCCATCAGGCGCAGCAGGTCCATGTCGTAGGTGATGCCAAGGTCCGCGCGGTACTTGCCGTTGCCGATGTCCCCGGCGTTGATGCAAAAGACGATCTCCGCCTGGTCGCGGAACTGCTGCAGCAGGCCGATCTTGGCGTCCGGCTTAAAGCCCGGCAGCACGCGCGAGGCGTGCAGGTCGTCAAAGAGCTTGCCGCCGAACTCCAGATAGAGCTTATTGCCAAAGCGCGCGATGCGCTCGCGGATGGCCTCGGACTGGCGCTGAATGTACAAGTCGTTGTCAAAGCCGATGTTTTGCATGGTTTGCCCCCTCCCCGTTTCGTCAACACGTCAACAAGCAGGGGAACGCCGCTTTCCGACGCTCCCCAAAATTCCCTTTTCCCGGCGCTTACATCTTCTCCGGCGCCTCCACGCCTATGAGGGACAGCGCCGTCTTCAGGCACGAGGCCGTGGCCGCGGTGAGCTTTACGCGCGCCGCCGAGGCCGCCGCGTCCTCGGTCAGTATCCGGTTCTCGTAGTAGTAGCGGTTAAAGTTGCTGGCCAGCTCCACCGTAAAGCGCGTCACAAGCGATGGCTCGTTGCGCTGGCAGGCCTCGCGCACCACCTCCGGGAAGCGCTCAAGGGAGCGCACCACCTCCTGCGCCGCGGCGTTGTCCAGGGCGGCGTAGTCCGGCGATGCGGAAAGCTCCCCGGCCTTGGTGAGCACCGAGCAGCAGCGCGCGTGCGTGTACTGCACATAGGGCCCGGTCTCGCCGTCAAAGTTCAGGACGCGCTCCCAGCGGAAGTCGATGTCCTTGATGCGGTTGTTGAACAGGTCGAAGAACACCACCGCGCCGATGCCCACCTGGCGCGCCACCTTGTCCTTGTTCTCCAGGTTCGGGCTCTTCTCCTCGATGATCTGACGCGCCTTTTCCACCGCGCGCTGGAGCAGCTCGTCCAGGTACACGACGTAGCCCTCGCGCGTGGACAGCGCCCGGCCCTCGTAGGACACCATGCCAAAGGCCACGTGCTCCAGGTCCTTGGACCAATCGTAGCCCATCTTCTCCACCACCTTGAACCACTGGCGGAAGTGCAGGTCCTGCTGGTAGGCCACGACGTAGAGGTCCTTGTAGAAGTCGTAGGTCTTCTTGCGGTAGAAGGCGGCGGCAAGATCGCGCGTGGCGTAGAGCGTGGCGCCGTCCTTTTTGAGGATCAGGCAGGGCGGCATGCCCTCGTCCTCCAGGTCCACCACATAGGCGCCCTGGCTCTCCTTAAGCAGCCCCTTTTCGCGCAGCTCGTCGATGACGGGCTGCATCTTGTCGTTGTAGAAACTCTCTCCGGCGTAGGAGTCGAACTTCACGCCCAGCATGTCGTAGACGCGCTCGGCGTCCTTGAGCGTGATCTCCTTGAACTTGTTGAATATGCGCAGCGCCTCGGGGTCGCCGTCCTCGATCTTCTTGAACCACAGGCGGCCTTCGTCCTCCAGCGCGGGGTCCTTCTCCGCCTCCTTGTGGAAGCGGACGTAGAGCGCGGTCAGGGCGTTGACGCCGTCCCGCTCGATCTCCTCGCGGCTGCCCCACTTTAAGTAGGCCGCGATCATCTTGCCAAACTGCGTGCCCCAGTCGCCCAGGTGGTTGATGCCCACGCACTTGTAGCCCAGGTGCTCGTAGATCTTGTAGAGGGCGTTGCCGATCATGGTGGTGGAGAGGTGGCCGATGTGGAAGCGCTTGGCGATGTTGATGGAGGAATAGTCGATGCAGATCACGCGCCCCTGCCCCTCGTCCGAGGCGCCGTAGCGCGCGCCCTGCTCCAGCACACGCTCCACGATGGACTGCGCGTACCCGCTCTTGTGCAGGAAGAAGTTGAGGTAGCCGCTCACGCACTCCACCCGCTCGATGACGCCGTCCGGCGCGATATGCGCCTGCAGACCTTCGGCGATCTTGGGCGGGGCCATGCGCAGCGTCTTGGACAGCCGGAAGCAGGGGAAGGCGAAATCGCCCATCTCCGGATTGGGCGGCGTCTCCAAAAACGCGGGGATCCCGTCCACGCTCGCCTGGAAGGCCTCGGAAAGGGCCGCGGCGATCTTCTGTGCAAGGTACGCCTTAAACTCCATAGTCCACCTCTCCTGAAAATCAAATTTCAAACCCTATCATAGCATAAACGCCGCCCGTTTCCAAGGCAGGGGCAGACATTTTACAATCCCGAAAACGCAAAGGGGCCCGGCCGGAAGCGGGTTCCGGTCGGGTCCGTTTTGCGTTTGTTTACGCCTCGGCGCTCTCCGTGGGCTCCTCAGAAGCGGCCTCCTCGGCGGCGGGCTCCTCAGCGGGCTCCTCAGAAGCGGCCTCCTCGGCGGCAGGCTCCTCAGCGGCGGGCTCCTCGGTCACGACCTCCTCGGTCGCGGCGGGCTCCTCAGAAGCAGCCGGCTCCTCGGAAGCAGCGGGCTCCGTGGAAGCGGCGGGCACTTCGATGGCGCCCACCGTGGTGCGCCACTCGTCGTACTGCGCCTGCACGTCGGCCTTCAGCTCGTCAAGACCGGCGGCCTTCAGGTCGGCGATGTACTGGGGCAGAGCGGTGGCCGGATCCACGGCGCCGGAGATCAGCGCGTTGTTCATGCCGTCGGCGACGTTGTTCAGCGCGGCGATCGTGGTCTCCATCTCAGCGGGCATCTTGTAGCGGAAGCCCAGAGAGGCGTGCGCCACAGCGTCAGCGGAGTAATCCTGCAGCATCTGGTTCTTGTTGGGATCCTCGTCCACGGTCACATCCTGCAGAACCGTGTTGCCGAAGGTCCAGGCGCCGCCGTGCGCGCTGTACCAAGCGGAATCCAGGATCTCCACGCGGCCGTCCTCGGCGAAGGTCCACATGGTCTCCGGCACGCCGAACACCATCATATCCAGCAGCTCGGTGTCGTTGTACATCATGTTGAGGAACTGCATGGCGACATCCGCGTGCTGCGAGGTGGAGGGGATGGCGACCATGGCGCCGCCGGTGTGGTTGGTGGTGACGATCTTGGGCTGGGTGTAGATCTCGCTCAGGTCAAGATCGGGGTTGCCGGAGGCGTTCTTCATCTCGACCGCCTTGATGTTGTTGCCCTTCAGGGGCGCGGTGTAGACCAGGAACTCACCGGCGTTGAACTGGGTCAGCGCGTCGTACTGGGCCAGAGCGGTATCCGGATGGATGTAGCCGGCCTGGGCGTACTTGTAGATGATGTTGGCGTACTCGGTGTACTCCGGGCTCTCCCAGATGGAGTAGACGGTGTTATCCCAGGTGCCGTCCTCCTTGGGGGAGAGGTAGGTGCTCAGCAGGTTGACGTTCAGACCGGCGACGAAGTTCTCGCTGAAGGGATCTTCGCACCAGCGGCGGTCGGTGACGTAGGGGTACTGCGTCGGGTAGAGCTCCTTGTAGGCGGCCAGGTACGGCTCCAGGTCGGCAATGCCGGTGATGGTAGCCGGATCCATGCCAACTTCCGCCGCGGCGGTGTTGTTGACGATGTAGCCGTTGGGCACGGAGAGCTCCTTATTGACGGGAACGCCGTAGTTGATGCCGTCGATCTGCGTGCCGGTGATGAACAGCGGGTTCAGGCTGTTGATGATGTCCTGGCCGTAGGTCTCCAGCAGGTTGCCGTAGGTGCCGTTGGGGTCATTGAGGGGCGTGAACAGGCCCTGCATGACCGAGCGGGTGTACTGCTTCCAGTCGGCGGTGAAGAACAGGTCGATCTCCTCGCCGGACTGCAGAGCGGTCAGCGCGCGGGAATCCCAGTCGGCCCAGCTGACGATGCGGAACTCGATGTTCGCGCCGATCTTGGGCTCGATGTAGGCGTTGATCGCATCCTGGACGGACTCGCGGGCGCTGGTGTCCTGGTTGCCGATCTCATAGTAGAGCAGGTTGACGACTTCGCCGCTGGCCGCGGGCGTCTCCTCGGCGGGCTCGGCGCTCTCTTCGCCGGCCGGCGCGTTGGAACCCGCGGGAGACTCGGCGGGCGTCTCGGTGCTGGAGCAGGCGCTCATCGCGAACACCATGACCAGCGCAAGAAGCAGCGCAAGAATCTTCTTGGTCATTTCCGTTTTCCTCCTTAGAATTCGCTCTGTCGCGGACGCGCTTTTCGGCTTGGCAAAAAGCCCGTCCCGCTTTCGAACGAGAGAAATTATATCACCCTTCATAACCATTTGCAACACCTTTGTTAACGGCGATTTTTGCCTTTCTTTGTTGAATATGCCCAAATCCTGCATAACGTCCTTGCACACTGTGCATAAGTTTACGCAAATCTAACAGCGAATCCTTGGATTTAACATAGTTATGAGGTGAGAACGATATACGCGCCATATGTGGCTTTCCCCATAAAAATTTCCTTCTGAAAATATCACCATTTTCTCCGCCTGCCGATTTCCATTTCCGCGCGCATTGCTTGCGTTTTTCCATATATCTTTTTCGGCGCGCGCCGTTTCTCTTCGCCGCGGCCCTGCATTTCACCCCCTGCCGCAGGGCGTTCCAAATCGCTATGCGTTTAACGAAACGGAAATTTTACATGAAAAAATCCACCCCGAAGATTTCTCTTCGGGGTGGACTCGTTTGTCAGGCGATGGCCTTAGGCCGCGGCATCCTCAGCGGGAGCCTCCTCAGCGGGGGTCTCCGCAGCAGGAGCTTCCTCGGCGGGCGCTTCCTCAGCGGGAGCGGTGGTCTCGGCGCCGGAGGCAGCCTTCCACTCGGCGTACTGACGCTCGATGTCGGCCTTGATCTCGTCCAGACCAGCGGCCTTCAGCTGCTCAATGTACTTCGGCAGCTCGGTGGAGGGATCCACAGCACCGGTCAGCAGAGAGCGGTTCATGGCATCCTGCACGTTGACGACGGCAGCCAGCTGGCTCTCGAGCTCAACGGGGATGATGTAGCGGAAGCCCAGAGACGGATGCATGATGGCATCGGCAGAGTAATCCTGCAGCTTCTGGTTCTTCTCGGGATCCTCATCGGTGGTGACATCCTGGATCGCGGTGTTGCCCAGCGTCCAAGCGCCGCCGTGCACGCCGTACCAAGACGGGTCGAGCAGCTCGACGCGGCCGTCCTCAGCAAACTCCCACTGCACGCCCTGGACACCGTAGAGCATCATGTCGAGCAGCTCGGTGTCGGTGTGCATCAGGTTGATGTACTGCATGGCCTTGACGGGGTTCTCAGAGGTGGTCGGGATGGCCAGCATGGAGCCACCGGCATGGGTGGTGATGCAGACCTTGCCCTGCATGTAGACTTCCTGGAGGTGGAGGTCGAGGTTACCGGAGGTGATCATCATCTCCTGGGCCTTGATGTTCTCGCCCTTCAGAGGAGCGGAGATGAACAGCCACTCGCCGGCGGCGAACTCCGCGGAGGTGTTGACGTCGAAGGTGGACAGCGGGCTATCGGGATGGACGTAGCCAGCCTGGAACCACTTGTACATGGTCTCGACGTGAGCCTTGTTCTCCTCGGTCTCCCAGACGGAGTACCAGGTCTCGTCAAAGACGCCGTTCTCATCGGGGTCGAACTTCTGGGCGACCAGGTTACCGGTCAGGCCGTTGACCTGGTTGGCGACCCAGGGCTCGTCGCCCCAGCCGCCGTCGCTCAGCATGCCGTACTGGTTGGGATAGAGCTCCTTGTAGGCAGCCAGGTAGGGCTCAAAGTCCTCCAGGCAGGTGATCTGCGTGGTGGGGTCGGTCAGACCAACCTGGTTGGCGGCGTCCATGTTGACGATGAAGCCCATGGGAACGCACAGCTCCTTGTTGGTGGGAACCGCGTAGTTGATGCCGTTCATCTGGGTACCGGTGATGAACGCGGGGTTCAGCGACTCCAGGATGCCCTGGCCGTACTGCTCAAGCAGGTTGCCGTAGGGGCCGTTGTCGTCGTTGAGCGGGAGGAGCAGGTTGCGGGTGACCTCGTTGACGTAGCCCTGCCAGTCAGCGGTGAAGAAGATATCGATCTTCTCGCCGGCCTGAAGGGCGGTCACGGCACGGGAGTTCCAGTCACCGGCGGAAACAACGACGAAGTTGATGTTGGCGCCGATCAGGGGCTCGATGTGCGCGTTGATGGCTTCCTGCACGGACTCACGCACCGCGTTGTCCTGCATGCCGTACATGTAGTAGGTCAGGGTGTAGATCTCACCGTTGTCGGCAGCGGGCTCCTGCGCGGGCTCGCCATCCGCGGGGGACTCAGCGGGAGTAGACGCGCCGCCGTCGTCCGCGGGGGATTCCGCAGGAGTCTCGGTCGTCGTGCAGGCGGTCATCGCAAAGACGAGGACCAGCGCCAGCAGCAACGCCACGATCTTCTTGGTCATGGGAAATTCCTCCTTACAGATTGGGTCCGTCCCGGCCTCTGTGGGGGCAGATGCCGAGGGGGCTCGATTACGTTATTCATCTTAACACGTTTCCTTTACAAATGCAATACGGTTCGAAAATTCTTTTTGAAATTTTTTTGTGCGACTTGTCCAAATCTTTTCCCGGGCTTTTCGCCGATATAGCCAACTTTGGCCCTTATCCGGGCTTTTGCCCGTGCCGCATCGCGGAACCTGTGTTAATTTGCTTATGTTTCCATTATCTTTTTTTCGCAACGTTTTTTCCGCTTTTGTGAACAAATGGTCCGGAAATCCCGGGTTTTTGGGCATGGAAAAAGGGCGGCCCCGTTGGAGAAACGGGGTCGCCCACTGTATCGTGTTTCCGCGTTTTTTTGGCGTTTATTCCGCGGTCTCGGCCTTGGCGGCCTTCCACTCGGCGTACTGCTTTTCGATGTCCGCCTTGATCTCCTGCAGGCCGGCAGCATCGAGCTGCTCGTTGTACTCAGGGATGGTGGTGGCGGGATCGACAGCGCCGGTCAGCAGCGCGCGGTTGGTGGCTTCCTGCACGTTGTTGACGGCGGCCCACTGGCTCTCCAGCTCAGGCGGGCAGACGTAGCGGAAGCCCAGGGTCGGATGCGGGATGGCGTCGGCGGAGTAATCCTGGAGCAGCTGGTTCTTCTCCGGATCCTCGATGGTGGTGACGTCCTGCATGACGGTGTTGCCCATCGTCCAGGCGCCGCCGTGCGCGCCGTACCACTGGGAGTCGATGATCTCAACGCGGCCGTCCTCGGCAAAGGTCCACATGGTCTCGGGCACACCGTAGAGCATCATGTCAAGCAGTTCGGTGTCGGTGTGCATGAGGTTGATGTACTCCATGGCCTTGACCGGATCCTGCGAGGTGACGGGGATGGCGAGCATGGAGCCGCCGGAGTGGGTGGTGACGACGTACTTGCCCTGGCCGTAGATCTCGTTGACCTCAAGGTCCGGGTTGCCGGAGGCGTTGACCAGCTCCTGGCCCTTGATGTTGTTGCCCTTCAGGGGCTGCGGGCA
>CALWKN010000042.1 GCA_944381265.1 uncultured Clostridia bacterium | reverse complement strand
GTCGAAAAAGTAGGGCTGTTCGCTTGGGGATGCATGAAGGGGCCGCAGCCCCTTCATCTTCAATCCGCAGCGGCGGCGTGTACGCCGCGAGGAACGGTTCCGTAGGAACCGTTTCCGGTATCCGGCGCCCTGCGCGCAGCGCGCGGCGCGCCGGATGTCACTCGAAAAAATGCAAACTTGCATTTTTTCGAAGCGTGTCGACTTTGTCGACACGCTGTGACCGGCAGGGCGGGTATGCCCTGCCGGCCGTATCTTTGTAGGGAATGCCGTCAGCGGCGGGCGGCCCAGTTGACCGCGTTGCGCATGAGGCGGAGCATGCCGTCGCAGGTGAGCACCTCGGTGGTGTGGCCGGGGGTGATGCCCACGACGCGGCCCTTGCCGTACTCGTGCGCCCAGACGCCGACCTGCCGGCCGTGCTGGGACTCGGTGTAGGCCAGGACCTGGGTCTTGTCCCACAGGCCCTCCATCTGGTAGTGCTCGTCGTCTATGGCAAAGTCCGTCACGCCCTCGGTCACCGGGTGCTGCGCGGCGATGTGCACCTGCACCGGGCACTTGGGCGGGTGGTTGAGGAAGCGGCCGCGCAGCATCTCGGTGTAGACCGGGCTGGAGGCGGGGATGTTGGCCAGGCCGCAGTGCACGCCGATGTACCCGGCGCCGCCCATCTCCACCAGCAGCTTCTGCGTATAGGACTCCCAGGTCTCGTCCTCGTACCAGTTGGGCGTGGGAACTTGGGTGTTGGCGATGCCGTCCTTGAAGTTCATGATCAGGTCCGGCGGCAGGAAGAGCGCGCCGATGTAGTTGGGGTTGTCGGTCACGCGCACGTTCCACTCCGAATCCGGCAGGATCTTGGGCAATGCCGGCAGTATGGTGTCCGCCGGGTGCCAGTAGTCGTCCAGCAGTACGACAGCGTATTTTTTCATGTTCTGTACCCCCTTTGTGTGTTTTTCTGAAGATCAGTACTCCGGCGCGGAATCCTGCGCCGTGTAGCAGAGCACGCCCCAGCGCTCCGGCCCGATCTTGGGCAGACCGAGCAGGGAGGGACGGCCCGTGTGCAGCACGTCCGCCAGCGTCGCGGCGTAAAAGCCCGTGTCCGCGGCGATCGGGTGCTCGATGAAGGCGTCGCCGTCCAGGTTGGCGAAGATGCGCACCATGGGCTGCGCGCCGCCGCTGAGGTAGCGCGTCGTGGTGCTGCTAAAGTTGAAGCCGCCCAGGTGCGCGGGCTTGCCGGTGGAGCAGAGCGCGCGCGTCAGGCCCTCCTGGCCGACCTCGCCCACGATGATGTCCGGCAGCCGGCTGCCGGTAAAGCCGCCGACGATCAGCGCGCCGCAGTCGTTGATGGAGTCGGAGAGCACCTGCTCCTCCCAGGGGGCGGTGATGTCCACGCCCTGGCGGAAGACGGAGAGCGTCGCGCCGGAGAGCTCGTGCTCGGCGATGGCGGCGCGCTCGCAGACCACGATCTCCAGGTCATCCTTGCCGTCCACATCGCCCAGGGCGATGCGGCAGGAGACGCGGTCGCTGCAGTAGCGGCGCGCGGCGAAGCTCTCGCCCTCGCGCTTGAACCAGTAGTTGCCGCAGACGAACTCCAGGTGGCCGTCGCCGTCCAGGTCGCCCACCGCCAGGCCCATGGAGGGCACGCGGATGCCGTACTCGGCGTTTTCGTCCATCAGGCCGGAGGCCAGGACGATCGGCGCGGGCCAGGGGGACTTGGCGTCCGCCGGCAGCGGCGCGCAGAGCACGCTCGTGCCCTCGGCGCCGAGATTGGTCATCAGCAGGCAGCGGCGGCCGTCGCCCAGCAGGTTGTCGGCCAGCACCATGTCGGCAAAGCCGGCGCTGCCGGTGGAAAAGGCTTCGCGCTTTACCCAGGGCGCGCTCCTGTCCGCGCCGGGGTTCTCATACCAGGTGACGCGGTCGCTCGTCTCGTCCCCGCACAGCACGATGTCCAGATAGCCGTTGCCGGTCAGGTCACACAGCGCCGCCGCGCCGCCCGCGCCCTGCACGTCCTCATCGATGACGCAGCGCTCCCAGCGGCGGTAGCGCTCGCCGTTGTAAAAGATCGCCAGGCGGCCGTTCTTGCCGCCCACGACCATGTCCATCCAACCGTCGTTGTTCATATCGCCGGAAAGCAGCACGGTGTTGCAGCTGTCCGGTCCCACCTCGTTCCGAAGAACGCCCAGGATCTGCTTCTCAAAAATCATCTGTTCATCCCTCCGCGAACCATTATACCAAAGAAGGCGGCGCTTGCCCATGCTTCTTTGGCCGATTTATGTTAAAAACTCTCGCGCGGCAGGCGGTTTTTTCGGGCGCCATCGCGCGGAGCCCCGGGGAAAGCGTCCGCCGCCCGGCCGGGATGGCGGGCGGCGGCGGAAATAATGAGAGCGAATGAAGATCAGTCCTTGTGAATGGTGAGGTAGCCCATGGTGTCCGGGCCGCAGTGGCTGGAGATGGTCGCTCCGGCGCTCTCGACCAGGACCTCGTCGAAGAAGTGCAGGTCGCGGATCTCCTGCGCCAGGCGCTCGGCGCGCTCCGGCGCCATGGTGGTGGTGACGAATATGCGGTGCGGCTCGATGTGGTCCAGCTGGTCCAGCACCACGCGCTTCTTGTAGAGCTGCAGGCAGTGATCCAGCTTGCCGCGGTACTTTTCCCCCGCGCTCATCGCCCCGTCGATCATGTTGATCTGCGGGTGGAGCTTGAGCATGGAGCCGGCCAGATACGCCACGGACGAACAGCGGCCGCCCATGCGCAGGTAGAGCAGCGTGTCCACGACAAAATGCGTGGAGATCTTGGGCACGGTGCGGAGCATATCCTCCTCCACGTCCCTGGCGCTGCCGCCCTGGCGGAGGATGTCCGCGCCGCGCAGCAGCAGGTGCGCGATGCCCGAGGAGAGCTGCTTGGAATCGACGATGCGGACGCGCTCCGGGTCGTAGCCCGCCTCGCGCAGGGAATCCCGCGCCAGCAGCGCGTTCTGGAAGGTCGAGGACAGCTTGGAGGAAAGGCCGGTGTAGACCATCTCGTCATAGCCCGCCTCGAACGTCTCGATGAAGGCCTGGCGGAATTCCTGCACGCTCAGGGCCGCGGTCTTGGGCAGCTGCTTGTGCTCCTGCGCGTAGGCAAAGAGCTGTTCCTGCGTCACGTCCACGCCGTCCCGGTGGTCCACGCCGCCCAGCTCCACGTGCAGCGGCAGGGCGCGGATGTCCAGCTCCGCCCGCCGCTGCGGCGCAAGGTCGCAGGTGGTGTCGGTCAGGATCTTTATGCGCATTCTATCCCTCCTTTCCGATCCGAAAGTTTTGTGGATAGGCTCATTATACGCCGCTTTGCGCCGTCTTGCAAGAGAGCACGGGCAAAAATTCACGCATATCCGCAAGATAATTTCTTATGAAAGCATAACGAACGTACCGGGCGGCGTTGTCAGGGCGGGCGGGATTTGCTATACTTAAGGCAAGACGGGCAAAGGAGGGACGGACGTGGACTTTTCGGACATGCGCGCCTATTTTACGGCGGGGAAGACGCTGGAGGAAGCGGCGCGGCGGCGGAGCCTTTCGGCGCTGGAGCGGGCCATACGCGAAAGGGAGGGGGAGATCTGCGCCGCGCTGCAGAAGGACCTTGGCAAGGCGAGGCAGGAGACCTACATGACGGAGATCGGCATGGTGCTGGAGGAACTGCGCTGGCAGCAGAAGCACCTAAAGCGGCTGATGCGGCCGCGGCGGGCGCGCACGCCGCTGATGCACTTTCCCGCCGTCTCGCGCGTCTATGCCGAGCCCTATGGCCTGGTGCTGGTCATGGCCCCCTGGAACTACCCCTTCCAGCTTTCGCTGGAGCCGCTGATCGGGGCGCTGGCGGCAGGCAACTGCGCGGTGCTCAAGCCCTCCAATTACGCGCCGGAGACGGCGCGGGTGCTGGAGGAGATCCTGCAATCGGCCCTGCCGCCGGAGCTAGTGCGCGTGGTGCAGGGCGGCCGGGCGGAGAACGCCGCGCTATTGGACGAGCGGTTTGACTTCATCTTCTTCACCGGGGGCAGGACCGTGGGGCGCCTGGTGCTGGAAAAGGCGGCGCGGCACCTGACGCCCGTGGCGCTGGAGCTGGGGGGAAAGAGCCCGGCCCTGGTGCTGGAGGACGCGGACATCGGCCTTGCGGCGCGGCGCATCGCCTTTGGCAA
>CALWKN010000041.1 GCA_944381265.1 uncultured Clostridia bacterium | reverse complement strand
GGCCGCAGCGCCGCCCGCGCCCGCCGCGGCAGGGCCTCCAGCGCCGCCGCCAGGTCCCGCGCCTCCTGCGCCCGGCCGTTTATGTAGATCGACACCGCCTTCTCCCCCGCCGCCATCCGCGGCAGGTACACCGTCGCCGTAAGCCCAGCGATCGCAAGCACCACTTCTTCCATCCTCGCAAGCGCCCCCTTCTCTTCCTTCGTCTACAAATAGTATACAACCGCTGTCAAATCCCGCGGCGCGGCTTCGCCGACAGCTCCCTTCCCCCCTGCCAAAATCAAACAGGAACGGCCCCGGCGCGAAGCTGCGGGGCCGCCCCTGGGGTGTGGGCGCTTAGGCGGACAGCGCCGCCTCGGCAAGGCGGTTGTCGATGATGTCCGCGTAGGGCGGCCGGGCGGTGAGCTCGCCCGCCTGCTCCATGATGTCCAGCAGGCGCTCGTAGGCCGCTTCCTCCATCACGGGCGTCACGGCAAAGGCGCCGATCTCGCGGTAGCGGCGCACCACCGTCTCCAGCGTCTCCAAAGAGGCGTCCGGGAAGGCGGGGGCCAGCGCCGCGGCCACTTCCGCCTCCGAGCTCTCGGCAACGAACGCCTGCGCCCGGGCGATGGCCCGCAGGAAGGCGGCGATCGTCTCCTCGTCCTCCTCCAATTTCGAGCCCGTCACCTGGTAGCAGGTGTAGGGCACTTCTCCCGCCAGCGCGCCCACCGAGGTCAGCACATAGCCCGCGCCCTGCTGCTCCACCTCCGTTGCCGTCGGCTCAAAGAGCGTGGTGTAGTCGCCCTCGCCGCCGATGAAGGCCCCGGCCATGAGGTTGAACTGCACGTCCGAGCGCACGTCCACGTCCACGCCCGGCTCCAGGCCCGCCTGCCGCAGCGCGTACTCCAGCGTCATCAGCGGGATGCCGCCGGCCCGCCCGCCGAGTATGGACTTGCCGCGCAGGTCCTCCAGCGTAAAGTCCGGGTCCGGCTCGCGCCCGACGATGAAGGCGCCGTCGCAGGTGGTCAGCTGCCCGATGACGCGCGTGTAGTCCGCCCGCCCCTCGTTGTAGACGTAGACCGAGCTCTCCGGCCCCATCAGGGCGATGTCCGCCTGCCCGGCCAGCAGCGCGGTCATCGCCTTGTCGGCGCCGCCGGCGTTTGTCAGCTCCACCTCCAGCCCCTCGTCGGCAAAGTACCCCTTCTCCATGGCCACGTACTGCGCCGCGTAGAACACCGAGTGCGTCACCTCGTGCACGCGCACCTTCTTTAGCTCCATTTTGGCGCAGCCCGTGAGCCCCGCCGTCAGCAGCAGCGCCGCCAGCAGCAGCGCCCTTCCGGCCTTTTTCATACCGCATCCTCCTTGCCTTGGAATTTTCCCTGCATACTATGACCGGGCGTGAACAAACGTGAAAGGAGCTGTGAACAGCCTTGCGGCGGGCGGCGCTTTGCCGTATAATGAAGGACAGAAAGATCCTAGCTTTCGGGAGGTCATTACCATGAAAAAATACTTCGCTCCCGGCCTGATCCTCATCGTGGCCGGGCTCTACTTCCTGATCGACGCGCTGCCGGGCGTGGCGCTGCCGGGCAGCGCCTTCCTCATCGCCGTGGGCCTGGCGCTGCTGATCGCCCGCCTGGCCACGCGCCGCTGCGGCTTTTCCATCGCCGGGTTCGTCGTGCTGTGCCTTGGGCTTGGCTGGACGGCCATGGAGCTGCTCGCCCTCCCCGGCGCCTACGGCATCGTCATCACGCTCCTTGCCCTGGCCCTCGCCTTCCTGCTCATCCACATCTGCGAGTTCCGCCGCATCGGCAACTGGCCGCTGCTGCCGGCGCTGATCCTGCTCTTCTTCGGCGCGCTGTTCTTCCTCGTCTTAACGCCCGAGATCTCCGCGGTCCTGCGCCCCTACTACGGCCTGATCTTCCCGGTCGTACTCATCGGCCTTGGCGTCTGGCTGCTCATGCGCGGCCTCCTGCGCGACCGCCGCAAAAAACAGGCCGCCCGCGCCCAGGCCGCCGCCCAGGCGCAGCCGGAGGTTCCGGTCCCACCGGAAGATCCGGCACAGCCGAGCGAACCCGCACAGCCGGAGGAGCCGGTGCAGCCGAGCGAACCTGTACAACCGGAGGCTCCGACAGAAGACACCGCGTCAAAAGACGCTCCCACAGAAAGGAAGGACGTACCATGAAGATCCAGATCCTGGGCACGGCGGCGGCGGAAGGCTGGCCGGCGCTGTTCTGCAACTGCGAGGTGTGCAAAAAGGCGCGGGCGCTGGGCGGCAAGAACATCCGCACGCGCTCTGCGACCATGATCGACGACCAGCTGCTGATCGACTTTTCCGCCGACACCTACGGCAACGCGCTGCGCTTTTCGCTGGACCTTAGCCGCGTGCACACGCTGCTTGTGACGCACGACCACGAAGACCACCTCTACGCCGAGGACCTGGGCACGCGCTACACCTGGTTCGCGCATCTGGACAAGAGCGCCCCGGAGACGCTGACGGTCTACGGCAACGACCGCGTCGGCGCGCAGGTGTCGCGCGGCACCTTCCCCTACGGCGGGCCGGGCAGCCGGGTGGCGTTCCGCCGCGTGGTGCCCTTCCGGGAGGAAGCGCTCCCCGGCGGCTACCGCTTCACGGCGCTCACCGCGCTGCACGACCGCAGCCAGCAGTGCTACCTCTACCTGCTGGAGGACAAGGACGGCAAGCGCATGCTCTACGGCCACGACACCGGCCGCTTCCCGGGGGAGACGATGGACTTCCTGGCCGCAAAGCGCCTGGACTTCGTGATGCTGGACTGCACCGACGGCCCCAACGCCGAGGGCACGAACCACATGGGCTTCCCGGACGACGTGGCCACGGCCGAGCGCCTGCGGGCCCTGCGCTGCGTGGATGAAAGCACGCGCCTTGTCATCACCCACTTTTCCCACAACGGCGGCCTGCTGCACGAGGAGCTGGAGGCGCTGGCGCGCCCCGAAGGCTTTGACGTCGCCTACGACGGCGTGGTCTACGAGATCTAGCCGCCCCGTGCGTCCTGCAAAAGGGAACGAGGAAGTCAAATCTTTGCTCGTTCCCTTTTTTCCCTTCTTTTTCTGGAGATGGAAAAGGCGTTGGCAAACCCTCTTCAATATGCTATACTGTTCATGGCCTTGTCTTTGACGGCCCGGATGACAGATAGGGACATATAGGACATATAGGACAGATAGGACAGAAGAAAGCTTTCGAAAGGGTATGTAGATATGGATCTGGAAGGGCGTGTGCCGCCGCACAGCGATGAGGCGGAGCGCTCGCTGCTGGGGGCGATGATGCTCTCGCGCGAGGCGGTGATGATGGCGGTGGAGATGCTGACGCCGGACGACTTTTA
>CALWKN010000040.1 GCA_944381265.1 uncultured Clostridia bacterium | reverse complement strand
ATCATCGGGCAGGTGCAGGCCATCGACCGGATGATCGACGAGGACATCCCCTGCGAGGACATACTGGCCCAGATCAACGCGGCCAAGTCCGCCCTTCACGGCTGCGGCAAGGTGGTGCTGGAGGGGCACATCCAGCACTGCGTCCGGGACGGCATACAGCACGGGGACGCGGACAAGACCATCGAGAGCTTCACAAAGGCCGTGGAGCGCTTCGCCAACATGGGCTAAGCGGATGAAAGGCAGCCCGGCGGCTGTCTTTTTTCTTGACACGCGATACCCCCATGGGTATAATATACCCATACCCTATACGGTATAAAGGAGAGGCGCGTTATGAGATCCCTGATGGAAAAGCTGGAGCATCTGCTGGGGCTGGGCGGCATCAAAAAGGACGTCGTGCTGCTGGTCCTTTCCGGCATCGCCGTGCTGCTGAGCCTGTTTGGCGTCCGGCCCTTTCCCTTTGACATGGCCTGGGTGGCCATCGTGCTGTGCGGCATCCCGATCATACTGGAGGCCGCGATCGGCCTTGTGACCGCCTTTGACATCAAGGCGGACGTGCTGGTGTCGCTGGCGCTGATCGCCTCGGTGGCCATCGGCGAGGACTTTGCCGCGGGCGAGGTGGCCTTCATCATGCAGCTGGGCGCGCTGCTGGAGGAGCTGACGGTGGCCCGCGCCCGGGCGGGCATCGAAAAGCTGGTGCATCTGACGCCGCAGACCGCGCGCGTGCTGCGCGACGGGCAGGAGCGGATCCTCCCCGCCCAGCAGGTGCAGGTGGGCGATCTGCTGCGCGTGCTGCCGGGCGAGAGCGTGCCGGTGGACGGCGTCATCGTCTCCGGCCAGACCTCCATCAACCAGGCGGTGATGACCGGGGAGTCGCTGCCGGTGGACAAGACCGTGGGCGACGCGGTCTCCAGCGGCACGGTGAACCAGTTCGGCGCCTTTGAGATGCGGGCCTCCAAGGTGGGCGAGGACAGCTCCATCCAGCGCATGATCCGCCTGGTGCAGTCCGCCGACGCGGGCAAGGCCAAGATCGTCGGCCTGGCCGACCGCTGGGCCACCTGGATCGTGGTCATCGCGCTGAGCGCCGCGGCGCTGACCTGGCTCATCAGCGGGGAGATCATACGGGCGGTGACGATCCTGGTCGTCTTCTGCCCCTGCGCGCTGGTGCTGGCCCCGCCCACCGCCATCATGGCAGCCATAGGCAATGCCACGAAGCACGGCTTGCTGGTGCGGGAGGGAGATGCCCTGGAGCGTCTGGCCCAGGTGAAGGTCGTCGCCTTTGACAAGACCGGCACGCTGACCTACGGCACGCCGGAGGTGGTGGAAGCCGCCAGCCTGACACAGGCCTTCTCCCGGGAGCAGCTCTACCGGCTGGCCGCCTCCGCCGAGCAGCTGTCGGAGCACCCGCTGGGCAAGGCCATCGTGCGCTGCTGCAGGAAAGAGCTGGGGGCGGAGCTCGCCCAGCCCGAGTCCTTCCGCATGCTCGCCGGGCGGGGCGTGCAGGCCCGCGTGGAGGGGAAGTGGATACTGGCCGGGAACCCGGAGCTGCTGAACGAGCAGGGCGTCGCCATGACGCCGCCGCCCGCGGCGGAAGAGGCCCTGCAAACGGGCAGCACGGTGACGTACCTGGCGGTGGACGGCGTCTTTGCGGGCTACATCGTCCTCTCCGACACGCTGCGCAGGGAGAGCGCGGACATGATCGGCGCCCTCCACAGCCTCGGCGTGCAGCCGGTGCTGCTCACCGGCGACAACGAAAACGCCGCCCGGACGATCGCCGGACGGCTGAAGATCGACGCGGTGCAGGCCAACTGCCTGCCGGAGGACAAGCTGAAGGCCATCGACAGGTACCAGGCCGCCGGGCAGCCGGTGTGCATGATCGGCGACGGCATCAACGACGCCCCCGCCCTGAAGCGGGCGGCGGTGGGCATCGCCATGGGCGGCGTGGGCAGCGACATCGCCGTGGACGCGGCGGACATCGCGCTGGTGGACGACGAGGTGAAGGAACTGCCCCACCTCATCGCCTTGTCCAAGCGCATGATGACCACGATCCGTTGGAACATGGCCTTCTCCATGGCCCTGAACTTCCTGGCCATCGTGCTGGCCATCATCGGCACGCTAAATCCGGTGGTGGGCGCGCTGGTGCACAACGCCGGGTCGGTGCTGGTCATCGCCAACTCCGCCCTGCTGCTGAAGTGGAAAACGACGTGAGCGGAGGCGTTCAGCCCAGCGCCACGTCCAGCGCCATCATCAGCGTAAAGCCCAGCGCGAAGGCCAGCGTCCCCACGTCGGAGTGCTCGCCCTGGGACATCTCCGGGATCAGCTCCTCCACCACCACATAGAGCATGGCGCCGGCGGCAAAGCTCAAGAGATAGGGCAGGGCCGGGACCACCAGCCCAGCGGCCAGTATCGTCAGCAGCGCCCCCACCGGCTCCACCGCGCCGGAGAGCACGCCGCCCAAAAAGGCGCGCTTCCGGCCCATCCCCTCGGCCCGCAGCGGCATCGAGATGATGGCCCCTTCCGGGAAGTTCTGCATGGCGATGCCCAGCGACAGGGCCAGCGCGCCCAGCGCGGTGATCTGCCCGTCGCCCGTCAGCAGGCCCGCGTAGACCACGCCCACCGCCATTCCCTCCGGTATGTTGTGCAGCGTGACGGCCAGCACCATCATCGTGGAGCGCCGCAGCCGGGTGTGGGGCCCCTCCGCCTTCGCGCTTCTCTGGTGCAGGTGCGGGATCAGATGATCCAGCCCCAGCAGGAACAGCACCCCGGCCCAGAATCCCACGACCGCCGGCACAAAGGCCCAGGTCCCCGCCCCGGCGGACTGCTCCATGGCCGGGATCAGCAGGCTCCAGATGGACGCGGCCACCATCACGCCGGCGGCAAAGCCGGTCAAGCCCCGCTGTACGCGATCCCCCAGGCCCTTCTTCAGGAAAAAGACGCAGGCCGCGCCCAGCGCCGTCCCAGCAAACGGCGTGATCAATCCCCAGAATACCGCCGCCCCCATACCATCATCCCTCCCGCTCACATTTGCGCTGTCCCACCGGGCAGCGCTTTCTTTTTTCGATTGTTAGTATATCCTAACCAAAAGACCTTGTCAAGGCCCGGAAAGGCGCGCGCCCTTCCCAAGGCCGAACGGAGAGAGCGGAAACCTTTCCGCTCCCTCCATTTTTCACCGATACGGGCATCGCCGCGCTTCTGGGTTTACAGGCCGTAATCCGAAGGCGGCCCGGTCATGATGCGCACGCCGCCGTCCAGTTCGATGGTGTCCCCCGTCAGGGAGGCCGCGGCAGGGCTGCTGAGGAAGAGCACCCACTGGCCGATCTCCTCCGGCTGCACCCAGCGCTTGAGCGGGATGCCGGGGATGGACTTCTCCTTCTGGCCGCCGCCCATGCGCGCCTCCCCGGTGTCAATCCAGCCGGGCGCGATGCAGTTGACGCGGATGCCGTACTGCGCGAACTCCATGGCGGCATGGCGGGTGAACTTCACAAGCGCCTCCTTGACCGTGGCGTAGACGGACGCGCCGTACCAGTTCATCGCGTGGTTGTTGGAGGAGATGAGGACCATGTTCCCCGAACGCCCCGTCTCCACCATGAAGGCGGCCGCCTGCTGCACGCTGAAGTAGGCGTTCTTCCAGTTGATGTTGTGCACCAGGTCAAATGTCTCCTCGGTCATATGCAGTATGGGCCCGCCCTTGGTGACGCCCGCGTTGTTGACGAACAGATCCAATCGGTCAAAGCGCTCGCGGAACTGCGCAAAGAGCCTCTGCGCGCCGCCGCCCTGGGAGAAGTCCGCCAAGAGCGCTTCCGCCCGCACGCCGTATTCCGCGGCCAGCGATTCCGCCAGGGCCTTGGCGCGCTCTTCGTTTGTGCCCGTGTGTATGGCCACGTCGTAGCCGTCGCGGGCCAGCACGCGGGCGATCCCGCTGCCCAGGCCGGAACCGGCGCCCGTGATCAGCGCCGTCTTTTTCGCCATATGTGTCCCCTCCTCTCCTTCTTCTCTCCCCTTTTCTCAGTTATAGATGGCGTCCACGGAATACTCGTGGTTCCACTCGTCGGTCGGCTCCCAGACGCCCGGGTTCAGCTGCGAGATGTGCTCGGCGATGACCTCGTCGTTCATGTCGTCGATGCCAAGGCCCGGCAGATCCGGCACCTCGATGAAGCCGTTCTGGATGAGGGGCTTCTTCATGCGGGAAATGATCAGGTCGTCCCACCAGGGCACGTCGTTGGCGTGGAACTCACAGGCCCAGCAGTTCTCCGTCGCAACGCCGATGTGCGCCGCGGCCATGGCGTGGATGGGGGTAGCCGCCTGGTGCAGCGCCATGTGCACGCCGTAGGTCTGCGCCAGGTCGCCCAGCTTCTTGGTCTCCAGTATGCCGCCGCAGGTGAGCGCGTCCGGATGCGCGATGCCTATGCCGCCGTTCTCCAGCAGGGGGCGGAAGCTCTCCGCCAGGTAAATGTCCTCGCCAGTGCAGATCGGGATCGTCGTCGATTCGGCGAGGTGCTTCCACTGGTTCGGGTAGCACCAGGCGATCGGGTCCTCCATCCAGGCGATGTTGTACTTCTCCAGCCTGCGCGCGAGCTTGATGATCTCGTTTACGCCGATGTGGCCGAAGTGGTCCAGCGCCAGGGGCACCTGCATGCCGATGATGCCGCGCACGTCCTTGACGTACTGCTCCAGGTAGTCCAGTCCCTTCTCCGTGATCTGTATGCCCGTAAAGGGATGCAGCACTTTGCTTGCGTCCACCGCGTTGTTGCGGTAGTTCAGGCGGATGGCCAGCTCTTCCCGATCTGTGATCGTCCGAACCTGACGGCGCGCCGCCTCGAACTCGTCGCCCCAGACCGGCGGGTACATCTCGTTGGCCTTCTTGGAATAGGCCGCCCTCTCCTCCATGTAGCCGATGGGATAGTTCAGCATGCCTTCCTTGCCAGCGAGCAGGCCGATGCCCAGGTCCATCTTCAGCAGCGTGTAGCCGCGCTCCAGGCGCTTTTTCAGCGCAAGGCCCATCGCCTCGCCCTCGGTGCGGTCTTCGGTCATGTCCGCATCGGTGTCGCAGTAGATGCGCATCTTGTCGCGGAATTTGCCGCCCAGCATGTTGTAGACCGGTATGCCGTACGCCTTGCCCGCCAGGTCCCAGAGGGCGATCTCGATGCCGCTCACGCCGCCGCCCTGCCGGCCGTGGAAGCCGAACTGCTTGATGCGGCGGAAGATCTTGTCGATGTTGCAGGGGTTCTCGCCCAGTATGCGGCCCTTGAGCATCAGCGCGTAGGTCTTGGAGGCCATGTCGCGCACCTCGCCAAAGCCGACGATGCCCTGGTTGGTGTAGAGCTTGAGGATCTCGCACGGGTACGGCGCGCCCGCAAGGTTGGCAAAGCGCATGTCCGTGATGCGCAGCTCAGAGGGCTTGGAGCAGGTGTTGACGTACTGCAGCGTCTCTTCGTAATGGGTCTGCTTGCTCATGTGTCGGGTCCTCCCTTGTCTTTGTATTTAGAATTTCAGCAGACTTTGGGTTCGCGCCCAAACTCGATCGATTTCCTGAATGTCCAGCGGGTGCAGCGGCCGGGTCCTGGTGCGTAGGCGCACATGCCTGGGAAGGAAGACGCCGCGGCGCACCATGACCTCCTTGGCAAAGAGCATGCCCATCAGGCTCTCCAGCTGCAGCGCCGGCAGGATCGCGTAGTGCAGATCGCGGCCTTCCGCCTCGCGCCCGGCGTCAAAGAGATCCCAGACGCGCTGCACGACGTCGCAGACCTCACAGGCGTGGATGGTCGCCGTGACCCCGCGAGCGATGTCCGTCGGGGAATACTGCGCGCCAAAGCCGCTCATCACACCAGTCAGCCCCTCTTTGCAGGTCTGTACGACTTCCGTGATGCCCTGCGGGCCCGGCGGCACCTCCTGCTTTACCCAGCTCACGCCCGGAATTTCCCGCACGATCTCCGCGATCTGCCCCGCGGAGAGCTGCACGCCGGGAATTCCTGCGTTCTGGATCATCGTGGGCAGCCCGCTCTCCTCGGAGAGGCGGCGGAAATAGTCCTTTACGCGGTTCAGTTCATAGCCCTTTGGCGCCATGGAGATGACGGCGTCCGCGCCGCAGGCGGCGGCGAATTTGCCGTACTCCGCCGCCTGCAGGGCGTTGGGCGCGGTAGCGCAGGCGATGACGGGACGGCGCCCGGCGACCGCTTCGCAGGTCACCTCCACCATGAGCCTGCGCTCCTTTTCGCTCAGCGTGTCAAACTCGCTGACCATCACGGGCACGCAGATGCTCGCCGCACCGGCCTCCAGTATGAACTCGATCTCGCGCCGCAGCGCAGGCACGTCGATGGCGTCCCTCTCGTCAAAGGGCGTCATGGGGATCGCGCTGGAACCCCTGGCGCGCAGCAGATCCTTGGGCATTTCTCTCCCTCCTTTAGCTGCCGCTCGCAGCGTGATACTCCGTGAGCTGCCGGGTGAACTCCTCCGTGTAGCGGTCGATGCCCGCGGCCTTCAGCTCCGCCAGTATCGCGTCGTAGTTTTCGTCAAAGTCCAGGAAGCCGTCCAGCAGCGGCAGCACCTTGTTCGTCCAGATGGAGTCGATCTGCGCGACTTCCGACTTTACGGGCGTGTTGTCGAATGTGAAGCCGTAGAGCTTGCTCAGCTCCGTGTTGTCTTCCCAGTGCTCCAGATCGGAGATGAAGTCGGGGTTTACGTCGCTGGAGAACTTGGCGTAGGCGATGTTGTTGAACATCCAGTCGTACCAGAGATCGTCCTTGCTCAGGCGCTCGATGCTGCCGTCCTCGTTGATCTCGTAGTCCTTGCCCTCCACGCCGTAGCAGGTGAAGAGGAAGTTCTCCTCCGTCTGATAGATCCAGTTGAAGAACATCATCACGCGGGCCGGGTCGCCGCACTGGGGCGTGATGTAGAGGAACTCGTTGGAGGCCAGCTCCTTGTAGCGCGGCTGGTCGCCGAGGGAGAACTCGCGCAGCTGCGCGTCCGGCGCGTTCTTGCGAACAGAAGACAGGCGCTCCTGCGGGCGGAGTATGGCGCCGATCATGAATGCGTAGTTGCCATTGTCCATGCGCGTCACGTCATTGTTCCGTTCGGTCAGGACTTTTTCCGGCACCCAGCCCTTTTCGACCCACTCCGCCATCTTGTTGTTGATGCTGCGCATCAGCTCCTTGTTCTCAAAGAGGCTGTAGGCCTGAGTTCCCTCTTCATTCTCGATCACGTAAACGTAATTCTGGGTGCGGATGTGCGTATCCGGGGAGAACCACCGAATCAACGGCCGGTCGATCGCACCGGCGAGCATGGTGACGTCCGGGTTTGCCGCGGAGATCTGCTCCATGAGGCTCTCAAACTCCTCCAGTGTGGAGAAGCTCTCCACGCCGACACTCTCCATCAGGTCAGTCCTAGCCAGTATGGTGTAGAACTTATCGCCCTGCGGCATGGCCTGTGAGGGGATGGCCATGATCTTTCCATCGTTGGTCGTGGCGGTCCAGTTTTCCTCCGGGATCATGCGCAGAACGTCCTGGCCGTAAGTTGTCAGCAGCTCGTCCAGCTCCACGCAGTGCTTCTTGGACAAATGCTTGGCAAAGGACGTGGCGCCGTCCCAGTACCAGTCGATCGGCTCCCCGGAAGAGAGCATCAGGTCCAGTTTGTTGAAGTATTCGCCCCAGGGCGAGTAGCTGATCTCCACGGTGAGATTCAGTTCCTCGCGCATCTTTTCGTTGAACTCGCCGGCGATGAAGCTCTCCATGCGCGGCGTGATGTCTCCGGGGTAGAGCACCGTCATCACATAGGGGTCCAGCGCGTCCGCTCCCGCGTCCCCGGGATCCGAGGCCGAGTCGGGCGCGCCCTCGCCTTGCGGGCTGCCATCCGAAGATGGCATGGCCGTACAGGCCGTGAGCAGGAACAGCAGTGCCAGGAGCAGGATCGCGGTGCGTTTCATGGTTTCGACCTCCTTTGTTGTGGATCTGCCTTACAACATCAGCCCTTTACGGCGCCGATGGTAATGCCTTGGACGAAGTACCGCTGCACAAAGGGATAGAGGAAGAGGATCGGCGTGATGGTGAGCACGGTCGTGGCCATCTTCACCGTCTCTGTCGGCACCTGCATATAGCCGGCGGCGGACTGCGCCTGCGCGGCGGACAGGCCCTCTGTGTTGGTCAATATGGAGTACAGGCGGAACTGCAGGGGGTACAGCGTGCGGTCGTTGATGAACATCAGCGTCAGGTACCAGTCGTTCCAGTACTGCAGCGCGTAGAGGAAGCCCACGGTGATGATGGGCGTTACGGTGAGCGGGATGGCGATGCGGAAGAGTATGGCCATCTCCCCCGCACCATCGATCTTCGCCGCCTCCACAATCTCATCCGGCAGCTGCGCGAACGACGAGCGCAGCACGAACAGGAAGAACACCGACACCGCGTAGGGGAGGAACAGCGCCAGGAACGTGTCGGAGAGATTGTAGATGCGCACGCAGGTGATGTACCAGGGCACCAGTCCCGCGGAGAATATCGTCGTAAAATAGCAGTAGAAGCTCAGCGCATTGCGGTACTTGATGGATTTGAGCGAGAGGACATAGGCCAAAGGCACCGTGACGAGCAGGCTGGTCAGCGTGCCCGCGCACAGGACCCCCACCGACACGCCGAAGGAGCGCAGGAAGTCCAGGCCGGAGGTGCGGAAGATGTAGCGGTAGGTGTCCAAAGAGAACTCGTAGGGGATCAGCCTGTAGCCGTAGAGGCCCACGTAGTATTCCTCGGAGAAGGAGACCGCCAGCACGAGCAGCAGCGGATACAGGCAGGCCAGGGCAAAGACGATGCAGATCACGTAGGAAACGATGCGAAAGACCTTGTCCCCCATGGGGACGGATATGGTTCGCTTGGCCATGCGATGCCCTCCTTTCTCAGAACAGGCCGACGCCGTCGTTGATCTTCTTCGCCGCCCAATTGGCCAGCGTCAACAGCACCAGCCCCATCAGCGACTGGTACATGCCGATCGCGGTGGAGAGCGAGAAGTCGCCGGTGACGCGCATGGAGCGGTAGACGTAGGTGTCGATGACCTCGATGTCCTCCAGTATGATGCCGTTGTCGCGCGCGATGCCGTAGACCATGCCAAAGTCCCCGAAGAAGATCCGCCCGATGGACATCAGCACCAGCACGACCGCCGTGGGCTTAAGCAAAGGGACGGTGATGAGCAGCGCTTGTTTGAAGCGGCTGGCGCCGTCGATCGTCGCCGATTCGTAGAGCGAAGGGTCGATGCCCATGATCGCCGCCATGTAGATGACTGAGCCATAGCCCGACCACTTCCAGATGTGCGTGAAGATGAGTATGGTGCGCCAGTACTGCGGGGACTGGTACCACTTCACGGGGTCCATCCCAAGAGAGCGGAGCGTGCTGTTCACCACGCCGTATTCATTGGAGAAGAAGCTGTACACGATGCCGCCCACCACGACCCAGGACATGAAATAGGGCAGGAAGACGATGGACTGGGAGAGCTTCTTGATCGAGCTGACCCGAAGCTCGTTGAGCAGTATGGCCAGTCCCATCTGGCAGAGCAGGCTGGTCAGCAAAAAGAAGAAATTCAGCAAAAGCGTGTTGCAGGTGACCTCCACGACACGGGGGCTGGTAAAGAAGAAGCGGAAGTTGTTGTACCAGGGTTCCGTCCAAGGGCTGCCGAAGATGCCGTCCACGACGTTGTAGTCCTTGAACACCAGCACAATCCCTGCCATGGGGATGTAACTGAAGAGGAGAAAGTACAATAGACCGGGGAGACACAGGGCGTACGCAGGCGCGTTGCGAAGGAGTTCCGGGGGTTTTCCCTTGACGGCCCGCGCGCTGCCCGGCAGGGAAATGCGCTTAACCATGTCGTTGTTCACCGCCTTTTCTCGTTCTCGATCCCTTGGATCTGGCCCCAGTATACCCGAGCGGCAAAGCGCATGACAAGGGTAAACATTTCCAATCGCGTACGTTTTTCTCGCCAATCCTCCCGTTTTTGCCCGCATTTCCCCTGTTCAATTTTTTCATCTATGTATAATTTCATCGCGTATTGTTGAGAAATGTTTACAATTCTCTTCTGCCTCTGTATAATCGAAACAGAGGCAATCGAATTCAGGAACGCGAGGTGTTTGCATATGACGCGCCTGTCCCGGCTCCAAAGCCCAGCTCTGCGGCGATTCTGGCAGTCTCTGCCCTGTCTGCTCCCCCTTCTCGTGATCTGGCTTGTCTGCTGCGCCTTGCTGATCGGGGCGAGTGTCTTTCAGTTCCACTCGATCACGGCGAAAGAGAACGCAAGCGCAGAGCGGGCCGGTTCGGCCCTGAACGCCGTGGTGCAGGCCGGAAGGACGATCGCCATGGAAGCGAGTCTGCAGCCCAGCATCATCGAGATGCTGAACAACCCGCGCGCGTCCGCCTCGGCGCTGAAGGAGGCTTCCGCCTATCTGCAAAACGTGATCATGGTGCAGCCGCACATCAGCTCCATCTCCATCTGTTCGCCGGAGCGCGTCGTTCTGCGCTTTCCGGAGTCCGCCTATGTGGAGAGCGAGGAGGAGCTCTTTGCCCTGGCGCAGGACGCGCCCGCGCTCTCTCCCCTGCCCCGCCTCTGCGCCTCCCCCAGCGGCCGCAGCCGCCGCGTGCTGAGCCTGATTTGGTACAGCGATCGCCAGGCTTCCCCGGCCTGTATCATCGTGGACATCGACATGGACAGCGTCGCGCAGCTTCCCGCGCTGCACGCGCTCTATCAGGAGGACGCAAAGATCTGTCTGGTCAACGACCAAGGACAGGTGCTCTTCAGCAGCGACGCCGGGCAATTCGCGCAGACGCTCTCCGAATCGTCCGTGTCCGAGATTCGCGCGCTCGAGTTGAGCGACGGGATCTCCGCCTTCTTCTTCGGTTCGCAGTCCCTTCTCTCCGCCCGAACAAAGGGACTGTTGCCGATCGCCTGTGCGCTCCTCTTCTGCACGCTCTGTCTGTACGTCATCCGCAGCGTGCTTGCGCCCCTGCACCGGCTGGTCGTCCGGCTGGACGCGCTGAACGGCCGCGAGCCGCTGGGCGGGACACGCAGTTTTCCCCAGCAGATCCAGTCCGCGCTGCACAACCTGGACTCCCTGCAGAAGGATTCGCGCGAAATGCTGGCCTATAGCCTGCTGACCAAGCTCTTTACGCGCAAGCGCCCCGAAGACGAAGCCTTCCTGCTGCACGAACTGCTGCGCAGCCAGGTGCTGGGTTCGGAGCGCGCGCTGTACTTTGCCGTCGTGCTGCGCGCGGACGGCGTCTCGCTGCAGCCGGAATGGACGGAGCTTACGGAATTCAAGCTGAACAAGGCCGGGCGCCTGCTGCAATGGGCGCTGCCTTCCGGCGTACAGGCGGCGCTGGTGCCCAACGACCGCAGCATGGTCGCCGGCCTCATCTCCGTGCAAAACGGCGAACAGCCCCTGCTCGAGCAGGCCCTGCGGCAGATCGCGCAAAACTTTGAACGCTGGAAGCAGGAATGCGACCTCTCCTTCACGCTCGGCGTCAGCTATCCGATGGAGGGACTGCAAAACCTGCGCGGCGCGTATCTGCAAGCGCTAAGCTGCACGGACCAGCGCCTGCTTCTCGGCCTGGGGAAGCTGATCTCGCCGGATGTCTGTGCGCGCCAGACGCTCATCGATCCCTCGCAGACCCGGCGCCACGTCGAAGCGCTCGCCCAGGCCATCCTCCAGCACGACGAGGAAGCGTGCGCGGCGCGGCTGCAGGCGCTGCTCGATCTGCTCTTTGAGGGAAACTACTCGGCGCTGGTCCTGGCGCTGCGCGAATTGGCGGAGAAACTCGATGCGCTCAGCGCGCACGTCAAGCTCGACATCGGCATACGCGAGGCGCTGGAAGTGCAGCTGGAATCCATGGAGACGCGGCGGCAGGTCGAAGATTGGTGCGGGAAATGGGTGCATCTGCTGGCCAGCGCCTACCAGCGGGCCGACCAGACGCGCGCCAGCGTCTGCATGGAGCAGACACTCGACTACATCGAGCAGCACTTTGGCGAGAGCGATCTCTCCGCGCAGCAAGTGGCGGACGCCTTTCACATCTCGCCGCAGTACTTCAGCAAGCTCTTCAACCAGGAAGTGCGCTGTTCCTTTCCCCAGTACCTGACGGAAAAGCGCCTGCTCTACGCCTATGCGCTGCTCAGCAGCGGCGACTCCATCCCCATTCAGGAGGTCTGCCGCCGCTGCGGCTACTCCAGCCGCACCTACTTCACCGCCTCCTTTAAGAAGCGCTTCGGCGTCTCCCCCTCCAAAGTCCGCGCACCCGCGGAAAAGAAGTGCGACAGAGAAAAGTAAGGTCTATAGGCAAAAAGGCGCCCGACGGCCCAAGCGAACGTTCTGCTATACCCCTATGGGTATAATTATCCGGGCACAGCCGGCGCCTGGACGCGGGGCGGTGGAGGCCCAAAAATTTTTTTCCAATTTCTGCCAAATTCTTATAAAAGGGTCTTGCGCACTCTAAGGTCGTTACGGTATAATTGTTTAACAAAATGAAAAAGCGCGTTAAGGGGGAGTGTGTGTGGGTGTGACAAACAAGGTCGATCGCGCGGAATACCGCAGGCAGCTCCGCGCGCGTGCGTTGGAAACGAGACTGGAAGGGTTCCGGGACCAGGAGATCGTGGAGTACCTGTTGGCCTTTGCGCAGCCGCGCGCGGACATCCAGGACTTAGCGCGCAGGCTCCTCGATCACTTTGGGTCGCTCGACATGCTTTTTGACGCCTCGGCGGACGAGATCATGGACGTGCGCGACGTAAACGAGAACGCGGCCACGTTGCTTTCCATGCTCGTACACGTTTTCCAGTACTACCTGCAAAGCGGGTATGAGAAGCGGCCCCGCTTTACGAAGCGCGATGAATTGGCGCGCTACTGCATCACGATGTTTGGCAAGCAGCGAGTGGAGCAGCTGGTGCTGGTGTGCCTGGACAGGCAGTACCAGGTCATCGCCTCCTGCGTGCTCTCGACGGGATCGTCGAAGCAATCGTACCTGTACACGCAGGAGATCATGCGCTTTGTGACGCTGCACCACGCGCCGACGGTGGTGCTGGCCCACAACCACCCGAGCGGCAGCCTCATCCCCTCCGCCGACGACATATCGCTGACAAAGACGTTGGAAGAAGAACTGCAGCGCTGGAAAGTAAACCTCCTAGAGCATTTTATCATCGCGGGAGATAAGTACAGCCTGATGTCCGAGATGCTGCCGCAGCGCCGACGGATCCTCAGCGTGCGCGACGACGGCGCGATCCCGCTTACGCGCGCGGCGGATCCGGATCCGGACGACTTCTATCCCCCGTCGGGCGAACCCGACTGGTAAAGGCTGTGAAAAACGCGT
>CALWKN010000039.1 GCA_944381265.1 uncultured Clostridia bacterium | reverse complement strand
GCCACGACCACGCGCACGTGCACCGCGGGCTGCACGACGTGCTCTCCGTGATCGACGCGAGCGCCCTGGAGGAAGAGGTCAAGGAGACGGCGCGGCGCATCTTCCGCACGCTGGCCGAGGCGGAGGCCAAGATGCACGGCACGAGCGTGGACGAGGTGCATTTCCACGAGGTCGGCGCCATCGACGCCATCGTGGACGTGGTGGGCGCCGCGATCCTGGTCCACCAGCTCAAGCCGGACCGCGTGCTCTGCTCGCGCATCAACGTCGGCTCGGGCTATGTGCAGTGCGCGCACGGGCTCTTCCCCGTGCCGGCGCCGGCGGTGGCGGAGATCCTGCGCGGCAAGCCCTGGTTCATGGGCCCGGGCCGCGGCGAGCTGTGCACGCCTACGGGCGCGGCCATCGTCTCGACGCTGTGCGAGGAGTTCGGGCGCATGCCGGTCATGGAGGTGGACGCCGTCGGCTACGGGGCGGGAGAGCGCGAGATGGAGACGCTCAACGCCCTGCGCGTGATCGTCGGTCACGAGTCAAAAAAAGCGTAGCCCCCGAGGTGACGGTGCTCACCGCGAACATCGACGACATGCCGGGCGAGGCCTTTGGCTATCTCCTGGAGCGGCTGATGGGCGCGGGAGCGCTGGACGTCTCCCTGCTGCCGATGACGATGAAGAAGAGCCGCCCCGGCGTGATGGTGCAGGTCGTCTCCCGCGTGGAGGACGAGGAGCGCCTGGGGCAGCTGCTGCTTGCGGAGTCGAGCACCTTGGGGGTGCGCCTTGCGCGCATGCGGCGCATGGTGCAGGAGCGGGAATTTGTCACGGTGCAAACGCCCTACGGCCAGGTCTTAATGAAGATCGCCAAGGGCACGGGCCGCGCCTGTCCGGAGTACGAGCAGGCGGCGGCCCTGGCGCGGCGCAGCGGCGCGCCCTATCTTGCGGTCTACGAGGCCGCGATGCAGGCCTATCACGAAACGAAGAAGGAGGACTGACGGATGCAGCGGCTGGTATTGGTGGTGAACACGGGCGGGAGCGAGGGGCTCTCCATGGTCAAGGGCATACGCAGCGCGGGGGTTTTCTGCACGATGACGGAGCCGGCGCGCCTGGAGATCCCGGAGGAGGCGCTGGGCGCGGTGGTCATCGGCGGGGAAAACCCGGACACGCGCGCGGCCCTGCGCACGCTGCGGGAGAGAAGCCTTGCCATACTGGCCTTTGGCGATCCGGCGGCGCGGCTTTGCGAGGAAATGGGCGGAGAGGTCACCGGGCACGCGCTGACCAATCAGCTGCGCGAGGTGCACTTTGCCAATCTGGGCGTCTGCCGCAGCGTGGAGGGCGGCATGCGCATGCTGCAGAGCGCGGAGTACCTGAGCCTGCCGCAGGGCTGCCGCACGCTGAGCGTGGCCGAGGGCGTGACGCTGGGCTTTGACGACGAGGCCGGGCGCTGCACCGGCTTCCAGTTCACGCCCGAGGCGCACGACGTGGAGGCCAGCGAGATCATCGGCAACTTCCTCTGGAACGTGCTGGGCCTAAAGCCCAACTACACGGTGGAGGGCTACGCCGAGCAGGCGGTGGCGGACCTGCGCGCCGCAGTGGGCGAGGGAAAGGCCGTCTGCGTGCTGACGGGCGGCGTGGACAGCACGGTGGCGGCGTGTCTGGCGCGGCGCGCCGTGGGCGACCGCCTGCACTGCCTGGTGATCGAAAAGGGCCTGGGCCGCGAAGGGGAGATGGACTCCATACGCAATTTGAGCGAGGCGCTGCACCTGCCCTTCCGCCTCATCCAGGCGCAGGGCCGCGTGATGGAGCGCCTGCGCAACTGCGTGACCCCGGCGCAGAAGCGGCAGGCGGTGGAGCAGTTCCTGGCCGACCGCATCTCGGACGAGGCGGCGCGCCTGGGCGGCCACGTGGTCGTGGTGCGCGGCACCAACTACACCGAGGTGCTGGACGGCGAGGCCGCGGGCCAGCTGGCCGGCGAGATCCCGATGGCGGAGCCCCTGCGCCCGCTCTTTAAGGACGAGGTGCGCCGCCTGGCGGAGGTCTTTGGCGTGCCCGAGGACGTGGCGCGGCGGCAGCACTACCCGAACGCGGGCATCGCCCTGCGCTGCATGGGCGCGGTGGACGACGACAAGCTCGCCGCCCTGCGCCGAGCCGACGAGATCCTGCGCGCGACGCTGGAGGAGGCGGGCCAGAACAAGCCCAACAC
Source organism: uncultured Clostridia bacterium (assembly GCA_944381265.1). GTDB lineage: Bacteria > Bacillota > Clostridia > Christensenellales > UBA1750 > Spyradocola. Next base: position 5,189 of record CALWKN010000039.1, on the reverse strand, counting down.
GCAGGCCTTCGCGGTGCTGGCGGACTTTTCCTCCGCCTTTATGGACGGCACGCCGCGCTATGTGGTGATCCTGCGCGCGGTCAACGCCTCGGGCGAGGGGCATATCCAGGTGCGCCGCCTGCCGCAGGACGTGCTGGAGCGCGCAGCGGAGCGGATCGTGGCCCAGACGCCGCGCGTCTATCGCGTGGTGTACGACCTGACCAGCGTGCCGCCCGCGCACGTCGAGTGGGAATAAGGAAGGAAATACAGCCGGCGCCGGAAGAAGGGGCGCCGGCTGTATTTTCGTGGCGAAACGGGGCGGCATGTGGTATAATGAGGGGGCAATGGCGCGATGCCGATTCGCGCGAAGGAGGGAAAAAGCGTGGCCGAGTTTTATGCGCACGAGCGGCTGGCCAAGGCCGCGGCGCAGAGCATGACGATGGACCCGCAGGTCTATGAGAATTTCTCTGCCTATCTCGTGGGCGCAAATGGGCCGGATCCCCTGTTTTTCCGGGGAATATGGCGATTGGAGGGCGGCGGCGTCCGCCTTTGGCATCTGGGGAACCGGCTGCACGAGGAGCGCTGCGGGCGCTTTGTGCAGGAGCTGGTGGAGCAGGCGCACACGCCCGTGCTGCGCGCCTACGCGCTGGGCTTCCTCTGCCACTACGCGCTGGACCAGGTGCTGCACCCCTATGTGCGCTGGCAGTGCCGGCCGGACGGCGAGTTTTCCATGCCGGGCGGCCACGGCTATCTGGAGGAGGCGATCGACTCGGCGCTGTACCTGAGCGACAACCCCACGGCGGAGAGCCTGGAGCCGCCGGTGATGGAGTACGGCGTCTTTCTGCTGGAAAAGCGGGCGGAGAAGGAGATCGACGAGCTCCTGCGCGCGGCGGTCCGCCGCGTCTACGGCGAAAAGAAGATCGCCGAGGGGGAGTTTGCCAAGGCCTTCGCGCACGTGCGCTGGGTCAAGCGCCACCTGATGCACCCCACGCCGGAGCGGCTGCGCCTCTTTCACGCGCTGGAGGTGGTCCTGCGCCTGCGCTGCCTGATCACCTCGCACTGCAGCCCGCTGACGCTGCCGGACTGCGACTTCATGAACGAGAAGCACGCGCTGTGGACGGACGAGCTGGCGCCGGGCTTTTCCAGCCAGGAGTCCGTGCGCGACCTGATGGTCCGGGCACAGGCGCGGGCCGTGGAGTACATGACGCTCGCGCAGAAGGTGTGGCAGGGCGAGCGCACGGGCGAGGACCTGCGCAATCTCACGCGCAACCGCAGCTACGAGTGCGACGCGCCCAACTCCGCCCGGGCCTGAAAAACGTAAAAAAGGCGCCCGCCGCGGGAGCGGCGGACGCCTTTTTTACGTTCGGGTCAAGGGGCTGCGGCAGGGATTACCTTTCGCCTCTTTCTCTGCGAGCCTGGTAGCACTCGCTGCAGTAGACGGGACGATCGTTCTTGGGGATGAAGGGGATCTTGGTGGGCTTGCCGCACTCCGCGCAGATCGCGTCGTACATCTCGCGGGGGCGAGAATCGTCGCGGCGGGCGCCGCCGTTGGCCTTGCGCGCGTCACGGCACGCCTTGCAGCGGGAAGGCTCATTCTGGAAGCCCTTTTCGGCGTAGAACGCCTGCTCACCCGCGGTGAAGACGAACTCGGCGCCGCAGTCTCTGCAAATCAAAGTCTTGTCCTGGTACATGGTAAGGTATCCCTCCGAGTAGATTGTTGTGCCTGTTTTTGGTAAGCTGACCTGGTTTTTGCCCCCACACCCGCCAACTGGAAGGTTCGCTCCTAACGGTGTCTCCGTCCCCACTACTACCCCTCTCGGATTGCTCCGGTTGGACTTACTCCTAGAACGCGCCATGCTCATCGGCATTTTGCCGACTTATGTGGATCGCTTCGCCCGCGTCTGGCATCGACTTTCAACCACAGACCTTGCCTCGGATCAAGCAACTGCCATTATTATATACGACTTTGTTCAAAATTGCAACCGGGTTTGTACAAAAAATTTTTGCGTTTGTTAAAAGGATGGAAAGGCCCCTCCCGCGTGTTAACAATTGGATGTCAAAGCGCCGGGAATCATGCTATACTGGAGGGGAAAGCGAATGCAGGAGGGGAAAATGAGAAAATCGGTCTGGCTGCTGGATGCGGATATGACGCTGTTCGATTTTGAGAAGGCGGAGCGCTTCGCGCTGCGCGGGGCCTGCGCCCGCTTCGGCGTGGAAATTTCCGCGCGGGAAAACGAGATGTACCATGAGATCAATGAAGCCCTCTGGCGCAGGCTGGAGAGGGGCGAGACCACGCAGGGCGCGCTGCAGGTGGAGCGCTTTGTGACCTTTACAAGGGCCCTGGGCCTTGCGCTGGATGCGCGGGCGCTGGCGGCGGCCTTTGTGCGGGAGCTGGGCGAGGGCTGCTATCTCCTGCCGCAGGCGCTGTCGCTGCTGCAGAACCTGCACAGGCGCTGCCGCGTGGCGATCGTCACAAACGGCATCACCGCGGTGCAGAAGCGGCGGCTGCAGCTCTCCGGGCTGTCGCCCTATGTGGACGCGCTGGTGATCTCGGAGGAGGAGGGCGTGGCCAAGCCCGACCCGCGTTTGCTGGAGAGGGCGCTGGAGCGCCTGGGATGCGCCGAAAAGGCCGAGGCGGCGATGGTGGGGGACTCCCTCACCTCGGACATGGCGGCGGCGGCGCGCGCGGGCCTGGACGGCGTCTGGTACAACCCCAAGGGCCGCGCCCGCCCGGCGGACGCACCGCCCATCGCCGCGGAGATCCGCCAGCTGCACGACCTGATGCGCTATGTGTAAAATACAGAGAGGAGAAACGACATGGACAAGACGAGAGCGACCTATCACTTTCAGCCGGAAAAGAACTGGATGAACGACCCCAACGGCCCGGCCTGGATCGGCGGCAAGCTGCACATGTTCTACCAGTACAATCCCTACGGCGCCGTCTGGGGCAACATGAGCTGGGGCCACGCCGCGGCGGAGGACCTGGTGCGTTGGACGCGCCTTGCGCCGGCGCTGTACCCGGACGCGCCCTACGACAAGGACGGCGTGTTCTCCGGCTGTTGCGTGATGAAGGAGGGGAAGCCGCACCTGCTCTACACCGGCGTGCACCCGGAGGTGCAGTGCCTGGCCATCGGCGACGAAAGTGCGGAGCACTTTGAAAAGTACGCCGGGAACCCGGTGATCGAGCGCCTGCCGGGGGAGGAGCTGACGGGCTTCCGCGACCCCTTCGCCTGGGAGGAGGACGGGATGACCTATATCGTCGTCGGCAGCGGCGAGCCGAAGAAGCGCGGCTTTGCCATCGTCTACCGCAGCGCGGACCTAAAGACCTGGGAGCGCGTGGGCGAGCTCTGCTCGCGGGACGACGCGGCCGAGGATATGTGGGAGTGCCCGAACTTCATCCGCTTCCCCGACGGGCGGGCGGTGCTGCTGGTGTCGCTGATGCAGGCGCAGGGCGTCTTCGCCCTGGAGGGAAAGTACGAAAACCACCGCCTGGAGGGCGGCGCGCTGCGGCCCTTTGACCTTGGGGACAGCTTCTACGCGCCCAACACCGTGACGCTGCCGGACGGGCGGGCCATCCTCTTTGGCTGGATGCGGGAGACGATGCCGGGGCGCGAGGCGGCGGGCTGGCAGGGCATGCTGACGCTGCCGCGCGAGGTGCTGGAGTACGGCGACGGCTCCGTGGGCGTGCGCCCGGCGGCGGAAGTGACCGCTTTGCGGCGGGAGAAGCTGCTGGAGATGCGGAACTTCACGCTGCGCTCGGGCGACAACCCGCTCAAGGGCCTGCACAGCCGCGCCTGCGAGATACTGGTGGAGTTTGAGGCCGGCAGCCAGGGCGAGCTGCACCTGGAGCTGTGCAAGAGCCCGCGCGGCGAGGAGAAGGCGGAAGTGCTCTACGACGGTACGGCGGATGCGCTCTACGCAGACACGAGCCGCTGCGGCGGCCGCGGCAGCGTGGGCGGCTATGTGCAGGGGAGCGGCAGGACGCGCCTGCGCGTCTTCCTGGACGGCTCGGCGCTGGAGGTTTACCTCAACGACCGGGAGACGCTGACCACGCGCCTGTACCCGACGCGCGAGGACGCCGACGGCCTGCGCATCTACGCCGAAGGCGGCGTGCGCGTGAACCTTCTGCAGGTCTACCAGATGGACAGCGCTTACGCCGGGGAGGCAACGATCTAAAGTGCCTGCGCTGCGGGGGCGCTTTGCCCCGGCGGACGCGGCGGGGGACGATTTGTAAAACGGAGGAAGAAGCATGAAGGCAAGGGAATTGATGGCGGAACTCTGCGCGCGGGCGGACAGGCCCGTCCCGGACACGGTGGACACCTGCAAGGCCGGCGACCCGGAGAAGGAGCTGCGCAAGGTGGCGACCTGCTTCATCGCCACGCCCGAGGTGATCCGGGCGGCGGACGCGTGGGGCGCGGACCTCTTGATCACGCACGAGCCGACCTATTACGAGCACCGCGACCACCGCGGGCAGATACCGGACGATCCGGTGATGCAGGCCAAGAAGCGCCTGCTGGAGAGCACGGGGCTCACGGTCTACCGCCTGCACGACCACATGCACGAGAGCACGCCGGACGGCATCATCGAAGGGGAGCTGAACGCCCTGCCCTGGGACTGCAAACACGACGGCCACTTCGCCGTGACGCTCAGCACGCCGCGCACCGCGCGGGAGATCGCCGCGGACCTGGAGGAGTGCTGGCAGCTGCGGCGCGTGCGCCTGGTCGGGGACCTGGATACGCCGCTGAAGGGCGTGTACCTGATGATCGGCGCCTACGGCGAGGAGCGGCACATGCAGGCGCTGCGCCTGCCGGAATGCGAGGCGCTGGTGGTGGGCGAGACGAGCGAGTGGCGCGTGGCCGAGTACGTGCGCGACGCCGCCCAGTTCGGCTTCCACAAGGCGCTGCTGGTCTGCGGGCACGTGGGCAGCGAGCGCGAGGGCATGCGCTTCCTGGCCCAGAGCATCGCCAAGGCGCACCCGGAGCTGGAGACGCGCTACTTTGAGTGCGGCGAGGTCTACACGGACCTTGGCTGAAGACAAAAAGAGGAACCCTTGCGGTTCCTCTTCAGACTGTAGAAAAAGTAGGGCTGTTCGCTTGGGGATGCATGAAGGGGCCGCAGCCCCTTCATTTTCAATCCGCAGCGGCGGCGTGTACGCCGCGAGGATGTCGGCCCGTAGGGCCGCTTTCCTTTATCCGCCCCCGGCCGTGCCC
>CALWKN010000038.1 GCA_944381265.1 uncultured Clostridia bacterium | reverse complement strand
TGAGCTGCTCCATCAGGGCCACGGGATCCTTGCCGGCGGCGTAGGCCCAGTAGGTGTCGATCTCCAGGGCCACATTCGTGCGGGCGACGATCTCGTCGTAGATGATCTGCCCGTCCTCGTTGGGCTTGAACTCGTGGTCGTGGTTGTGGTAGCCCAGCGTGATGCCCTCGGCGGCCAGCTTGGGCTGGAACTCGTTCATCATGTCGATGAAGGCGTCGAGCTTTGCCTTGGTGGTAAGGTCCGCGCCGGGCACGATGATGCGGGTGTTGCCGATGGCCTTGTGGTAGGCGAGGGTCTCCTCGTAGTGCTCGGCGATCTCCTGCCAGCCGGTGTGGGTGCCGGAGACCTTAAGGCCGTACTTGTCCAGCATGGATTTGATATCCTGCGCGGAAATGCCGAAGAAGCCGGCGAACTCCACGGTCTTGTAGCCCATTTCGGCCAGGGCCTTGAGCGCGCCGTCCATGTTTTTCTCGGTGATGTCGCGCACGCTGTACATCTGGATGCCGTATTCCATGAAAGGGTCCTCCTTATGCATCAGGGGGCCGGTCTGCGCCGGTCCCCTGCGTGTTTTGTCACTTGTTGAAGTAGAAGGGCTCGCCGGTCTTGGCGGAGATGTAGATGGCCTCCAGGATCTCGGAGATGACGCAGGCCTGCTCCGGCAGGACGACCGGGTCGGTGTCGTTGTAGAGCGCCTCGTACCAGCGGCGCTGCTCGGTGATGGGGGCGGTCTCGGCCACGCCGTCGTAGAACGCCGCGCCGCCGGCCTTCATGTCGGGGTGGATGTCCACCAGGCGGCCGAACTCGTCCTTGTTGATGGTGACGCCGTTCTTGATCTGTGCGCCGGCCTTGGAGCCGCAGATCATGACGCTGCCCTCGGGCACGGGCTCGGAGGTGTTGAGCGCCCAGGACGCCTTGAGTATGATCGTGGCGCCGTTTTCCATGACGATGAAGCCGAAGGCGGAGTCCTCCATCGTGTGCTGCTTCTCGTCCCAGGGGCCCCAGGGGTTGGCCTGGTCGGGGTTGGTCAGCTTCTTGTAGGTGGTGCCCACGACCATGCGCGGCTTGTAGTTGTTGAGCAGGTAGAGCGTCAGGTCCAGGGAGTGGGTGCCGATGTCGATCAGCGGACCGCCGCCCTGCTCGTACTCGTTGAGGAACACGCCCCAGTTCGGCGTGCCGCGGCGGCGGACCGCGAAGGCCTCGGCGTAGTACATATCGCCCAGGTCGCCGCGCTCGATGACCTTCTTGACGTACTGGGCCTCCGCCTTGTGGCGGTGCTGGTAGCCGATGGTCAGCTTCTTGCCGGTCTCCTTGGCGGCCGCGACCATGCGGCGGGCGTCGGCAGCGCTCTTGGCCATGGGCTTTTCGCACATGACGTGCTTGCCGGCGTGCAGCGCGTCGATGGTGATGTCGGCGTGGGAGCGGTTGGGCGTGCAGACGTGCACCACGTCGATCTCGGGATCCTTGAGCAGTTCCTTGTAGTCGGTGTAGACCTTGGCCTCGGGCGTGCCGTACTCCTTGGCCGCCTTGACCGCGCGCTCCTCGATCAGGTCGCAGAAGGCGACCATGTCGGCCATGTTCACGGCCTTGATGGAGGGCATATGCTTGCCGTTAGCGATGCCGCCGCAGCCGATGATGCCGACTTTGAGTCTCTTTTTGTCCATGAGTTTTCCCATCCTTTCCGGTGAGGATCTTGCCCCTTTAGAATAGCACATCTTTCCGCATTTCGCCAGAGGAAACCGCGCAAAAAAACGGGGAAAAGACGAAGTTCCGTTCTGCGCGGGAGGTCAGAGAACTTCCAGGGAGAAGAGGTGGGCGTCCGGCGCGCCGTAGGTCTGCGTGGGGATAAAGCGCAGCTCGCGCACCTTTGCGTCCAGATGCACATAGAGCAAGCGGCGGACGTTGTCCCGCACTTCACAGAGCACGCGTCCGCGCTCGTCCTCCAGGCGGAAAGCGCGCACCATGGTCGGCGGCACGAAGGCGTCCGGCAGGCCGAAGCGGCGGTTGCAGATCATGTTGCGCCCCAGTTCGTGCGGGTAGGCGGCGCGGTTCAAGTCGCTGTCGAATACGGCGCGCAGGGCGCGGACGCGCGTGGGCGCCGGGAACAGGAAGGCAACGGGCTGGTTTAAGGGCAGGTGCGCGCCGTTGTCCGCGCCGGATGCGGGGCGGTCGATCCCGCTGCGCAGCACCTCGAGCTGCGGCGGCAGCTCCCCAAGGCGGCTGACGCGCCGCGTCAGGCCGGGCAGCCAGCAGTCGTCCTGCTGCAGCAGGTCCTGCAGCTCCTCGATGTGGCGCTCGTAGACGCCGCGGGGGGAGACGCCGCGGGCAAGGGCGACGGCGGCGGCCGTGCCCACGGCCTGCCCCAGCAGCGCGCAGGTGCCCATGACGCGCGTGGCGCTCATGGCGGTGTGGGTGACGGAGATATTGCGCCCGGCGAAGAAGAGGTTCTCTATGTTCCGGGAGTAGAGGCAGCGATAGGGGATGCCAAAGGGCGAGGGCGCGGGATGGAAGATGTTGGGCGCCGCCTTCGTGGCAAAGCCGGCCGGGTCGTGGTCGTCCATCGTCCAGCCGCCGTAGGCGACGATGTCCGGGAAGCGGCCGCCCGCGCGCACCTCGTTTTGCGTCAGGATGTGGTCGCCGACGTAGCGGCGGCTCTCGCGCTTGCCGGGCAGCATGCCGAGGAAGTCCAGGCGCCAGTTGGCGTTCTTCTCCCGGTTCTCCGGCGCGTTCTTGACGTAGTCCCAGATGCCGTAGGCCACGCGCAGCAGCTCGTCGCGCACGTCTTCCGCGTCGCGTATGGCGTCGCCCTCGCCGCCCAGCTCGATGTACCAGAAGTTCTCCGTCTCATTGTCCATGTCGGGCAGGCGGTAGGGGAGAAGGTCCTCCCGCGCGTAGCGGTGCGCCCAGGGCGGCGGCGTGAAATGCGAGGGATGATCTTCCTGCCGCGCCTGCAGCAGCAGGCTCAGGCCCATCGTCTTCCTGTCCGCCGTTTCCGGGGCGATGTCCTCGCCAAATTCGGCGCGCGCCTCGCGGCCCATGCGGAACTGCGCCCCGCTCAGCGGCGCGAGCACGCTGTCGCCGGAACAGTCGGCGAAAAAACGCGCCCGCACGCGGTGGAAGGTCTGCGTGGTCATCTGCCAGCCGGTGACGGAGACGATGGACGCGCCCGACATCTCGGCGTCCCAGCAGGTGCAGTTGAGCAGCAGCTCCAGCCCCGGCTGGAAGCGCGCCTTTTCGTAGAGCAGGCCGTCCCAGACGGAGTAGTTCTTGTCCGGGTTGCGGGCCATGTTGTCCATGCAGATCTCCTCGAGCAGGCCGGTCTCGCGGTTGTTGTCGCCGTGCGCGCCGCAGATCCACATGCGGATCTCGCTCGAGGCGTTGCCGCCGAGCATGGAGCGGTCCTGCATCAGCAGCACGCGCGCGCCGTGCCGCGCCGCGATCACCGCGGCGCACAGGCCGGAGAGCCCGCCGCCCACCACGCAGAAGTCCACCTCGTGCTCGGTGCAGGGAAAGGCCGCGTTACGCATCGCTTGCGCCTCCTTGTCTTTTTCAGGATCGGCAAGCCGGGAGCCGCGAAGACCCCCGGCTTGCGCAAAAACGGGTTTTAGTAGGAGCCCTCGGTGTTAAGGGTGATGCCCTTGTCCTCCTTGGCGCGGGAGGTGGCGCGGCGCTTGTTGAGCTCCGCCAGGTACAGCTCCTCGTCAAAGGGGATGTCCACGGTCTTGTCCAGCCAGGAGGACAAATGCATGGCGTTGGAGAGCGTCAGGCCGTTGATGCCCTCGCGGCCGTCGGCGACGAGCTTCTCCCCGCGCAGTATCGCGGCGGCGAACTGGTTGACGACCTCCACGTGCTGCAGGTTGCGCCCGTCGGTCTCCACCTCGATGGTCGTGCACGGCGGCTTGGCAAAGCCCTCCGTGGCGGTCCGGCAGAACTCGCGGTCGGAGACGTCGTTCTTGTAGAAGAGGATCTTGTCGTTTTCGCAGACGATCTTGCCCATCTCGCCGCTGATCTCCAGGCGGTTGGTGCCGGGCGCGTCGCCCGTGGTGGTGATGAAGACGCCGGTGGCGCCGTTCGGGTACTCGAAATAGGCGGTGACGTCGTCCTCGACCTCGATGTCGTGCCACTTGCCCTCGTGCAGGAAGGCGCGCACGCGGCAGGGCAGGCCGCAGAGCCACTGCACCAGGTCCAGCTGGTGCGGGCACTGGTTGAGCAGCACGCCGCCGCCCTCGCCGTCCCAGGTGGCGCGCCAGGCGCCGGAGTCGTAGTAGTACTGCGTGCGGTACCAGTCGGTGATGATCCAGTTGACGCGCTTGAGCTTACCCAGCTCCCCGCCGTCGATCATCTCCTTGATCTTGCGGTAGACGCAGTTGGTGCGCTGGTTGAACATCATGCCAAAGACGAGGTCCTTGTGCTTATCGGCCTCGGCGTTCATCTCGCGCACCTGCTTGGTGTAGACGCCGGCCGGCTTTTCGCACAGCACGTGCAGGCCGTGCCGGAAGCCCTCGATGGCAAGGCCGGGGTGCTGGTAGTGCGGCACCGCGATGAGTATCGCGTCCACCTTGCCGCTGGCGATGAGCTCGCTGCCCTCGTCAAAGATGGCGACGCCCTCGCCCAGCGCCTCCTTCGCCCAGTCGCGCCGCTCCTTGCGCCGGTCGGCCACGGCTGTGATCTCGATTTCGGGCAGAAGCCCTTTCTGGTAGTTGCCGATGTGGCCCGAGCCCATGTTGCCCGCGCCGATGATGCCAAGACGAACTTTGTCCATGTGATCCGTGCCTCCCCTGGTAAAAATGTAACTGCTTACAGTATAGCGCCGCCGCGCCCTCCGGTCAACCGGAAAGCGCGGCGGAATTTTCCCCGGCGCGCGCAGCGCGCACAACGCGCAGACAGGGCGCAAGCTCCGCCCGCGTCATCCCCATGGCGGATAGATACCGCTCCGCCAGGGCGCGGCGCAGGCCCTCGGCGGCAGGCGCGCCCGGCGGCAGGGGCGCTTCCTCCAGCAGGAAGAGCGTGCGCGCGATGTCCAGGCGCGCTTCGCCGCGGGCGGCGTTGGCAAAGTCCAGCGCCACGAGCCCCTGCGGCGCGCAGACGATGTTGTCCGGGTGCAGGTCGCCGTGACAGAGCGCCTCCCCGCGCGGCAGGGCAAAAAGCGCCGCAAGCGCCGATCGCCGCTCGTCTTCCGGCAGCGGGGCGCGGGCGATCTGCGCCTGCAGGCGCGCCGCGAGGTCGGGCAGGTCCTCCGGGGCGCTGCGGCGCAGCAGGGATGCGTGCAGCGCCGCCAGGCGCGCCCCCGCTTCCGCCGGATCCATGTCGCCGCGCAGCAGGCGGGCCAGCAGGTTCTCGCCTTCTACGCGGTCAAAGAGCAGGCCGACGCGCCCCTCCCGCTCTATGCGGCCGTGGCAGCGCGGCGCGGGGAGATGCAGGCGCCCGGCACAGAGGGCGGCGCGCTCCTCGGCGGCGATCCAGGAAGGTGGCACGAAGGGGAAGAAGAGCTTGCAGGCGCGGCCGTCCGGCAGCAGGAAGACCTCCGCCGTGCGGCCCGCGCCCAGGCGCTTCACACCGCGCCGCCGCGCAGCAGAACGGCGGCGACGTCCTTGGAGAAGCGGTAGTCGTCCGCCGGGGCGGCGGGGTTCAGCGCCAGCAGCGGCACCTCCTGCTCATAGCGGGAACCGTGGGTGCGGGAGGCGTCGGTGACAAGGCGCAAGCCCGGCACTTCGGCAAAGGCGCAGTCCGGCGCGGCGAAGAGCACGTAGTCGCCGATGGCGTCCGGCGGCAGGTGACAGCGCGTGGCGGCCTCGGCGGCGGGAGGGACTTCCTCCACCTCGGGCTGGGCGCGGGCAAAGCCGAGGAAGGCGGCGCGCGCGCCGGGCTCCCGCAGGAAGACGTAGAGCATGCCGCCCTCCTGGTAGACGTGGTTCTCCACATAGCGGTCCTTGAGCGGCGGCAGGCAATAGAGGGAGAGCCCCGCCGCATGGGCCGCGGCCGGGAAATTGAGCAGGCGCGTCTTCTGGTTCATGCCGTGGTCGGCGCTGATGTAGATCTGGCGCTCGGGGTCCAGGGCGTGGATGCGGGAGACGATCTCGTCCACCGCGGCGATCTGGGCGCGGGCAAAGTCGGAGCCGGGCGCGAAGTGGTGGAAGACGAAGTCGTTCGTGGTGCAGTAGAGGAAATCGGGATTATCCATCTCCAGGCAGCGCTGCGCCGCCTCCAGTATGTAGCGGGTGCTCTCCACGCTGTCGATGGGCGGCGGCGCGGGCAGGCGCAGATGCGCAAGCAGGGCCGGATCCGGCGCCTCGGCGCTGAAGCCGATGTCCGCGCCCGCGCCGTAGACGCCGAGGATCTTGCCCTTGACGGTGAACAGGGCGGTCTTTTTGCCGCGGCGGCGGGAGAGCGTGAGCAGCGTTTCGGCCTTCATGAAGCCGCGCTCCTCTAAAAAGCCCTCGCGCCCGGTGGCGGGGTCGTATAAGTAGTTGCCGACAACGCCCGTCTCCTCCGGCCAGAGACCGGAGAGCAGGCAGGCGTGGTTGACGTTGGTGACGGAGGGCAGGGCCCCGAGCACGGTCTTGACAAAGCCGCGCGCCCTGGCCAGGCGGTGCAGGCGCGGCGCCGTTTCCGCGGTGAAGTATTCGGGCGCGCAGCCGTCGATGACAAGGAAGAAGACGGACATGGGGAAAGTACCTCGCTTTCTTTAGTAGTCGCGCATTTTGCGCCAGACGGACAGCGCCAGCAGGTACCGCTCCAGCGGCAGGCCGCGGAAGGGGATGTTGGAGGTGGCAAAGACGTAGCCGCCGCCGGGCTTGCCGTAGGTCATGCAGTAGGCGGCAGAGTCGATCACGTCCTGCTCGGTGCCGGTCTGCATGGCGGCGCAGTGCACGTTGCCGCAGAGGGCGACCTTGTCCCCGACGAGCTCCTTGCCGCGCCGGCTGTCCACGCCCGCCATTGGGTCCAGGGAGTGCAGCGCGTGCGGGTTTGCCGCGACGAGCTGGTCGAGTATGGGCATGATGTTGCCGTCCGTGTGCTTGATGGCGTAGCCGCCCTTTTCGCGTATGGCGGCGATGATGCGTGCAAGGTACGGCTGGATGAACTCCGAAAACATCCGGGGCGAGAGAAAGGGCCCCTGGTTGAAGCAGTAGTCGCTGCAGAGTATGAAGCCGTCCAGCCCCTCGCCCAGCAGCCAGTCGTTGCGCGCGACGGCCTCCTCGCACATGCGCGCGGCCTGCGCCTTGACGGACTCCGGCTCGTCCACCATGCGGTAGGAGAGCTCGTACATCCCCTCCCCGTCGGTGATGGCGAAGGTGCCGTCGCCGTGGGCCAGCAGCAGGAAGGTGTCCCCGGCGACGCGGCGGATGGCCTCCACCGTGCGGGCGACGAGCTCGGGCCTGAGCTGGATGCAGATGGCGTCGTGCTCAAGCAACGTGTAGGCCTCCACCAGAACCTTGGCGTTCTCCAGGATCTTGTCGTCCAGGGCCCGGCCGCGCAGGCCTTCGAAGTCGCGGTCCGTGCAGAAGTCCCGGCCGATGAGCTCCGGCGCGAGCTGGAACTCCAGCTCAAACGTCGGCACGCGGTCGGGGATGCCGCCGCACAGCGCGGTGATCATGCGCTGCTTGGGAGTCACGGAAGCGCCGCCTCCTCCCCTTGCGCGAGGGCGGGACTTTCCTCCGCCGCCTGCGCCGCCAGCAGGGCGGGGCGGATGGAGGCGGGGTCGCCGTGGTAGACCATGCCGCGCAGCCCGGCGCGCAGGGCGCCAAAGACGTTGGCCGGCTGGTCGTCGATGAAGAAGCACTGCGCCGGGGTGAGGGAGAAGCGCAGGCAGAAGGTGCGGAAGATCTCCGGGTCGGGTTTGAGCAAGTGCCAGTCGCAGGAGAGGAACTCGCCGTCAAAGCGCTCGATGTGCGGGATGCTGCGGCGCATGACGTCGTAGTGGCGGCAGACGTTGGAGAGCAGGTAGAGGCGGTAGCCCTCGTCCTTAAGGCCGGCGATCACGTCGCCTATGCCGGGGTAGGCGGGCATATCGCGGTACCAGGTGGAGCCGATCTGCGCCGCAGCCGCGTGCAGGCGCTGCGGCAGGCGGCGGCAGGCCGCCTGGAGCAGGCCCTCGTCGCCCAAGGCGCCGTAGTCCGTCATCACCCACTCCACGCTCTGGAACAGCGCCCGGCGCACGAGCTCCTTGTCCGCGCGCTCCGGCACGCGCTCCAGATAGCGGTCGACGTTAAAATCCAGCAGCACCTTGCCCATGTCAAAGACCACGTTGCGTATCACGGTGTATCCTCCTTATCTTTGGTCGGATGAAAAAAGGGGAGAGCCGCGGGCGGTCCTCCCAAATTCGATTTCGTCACGCGCCCGCGGGAGCGTGGCCGTTTTCCAGGTCGCGGAACAGGCGGCGCAGCACCAGCACCGCCGCCACGGCCAGGATCACCTCCGCCGTGAGCTGGGCGTAGGACAGGCCATAGAGCGGGAAGAGGCGGTTGAGCACGAACAGCGCCGGGATCTCCAGCACGATCTTGCGCAGTATGGCAAAGACCAGGGCGTTGCGGCCCAGGCCCGTGGCCTGGAACACGCCCACGGCGATGAAGTCCATGCACAGGAACGGCAGGCCGAGGCAGAAGCCGCGCAGGAACGCCGTGCCGTAGGACACGACCTCCGGGTTGGACATGAAGAGCGTGGTCAGCGGCTCGGCAAAGAGGAAGTAGCCCAGGGAGACGATCACCATGAAGCTCAAGGAGATCTTCACGGTGAAGAGCAGCGTGTTCTTCATGCGCGGCACGTTGCGCGCGGCGTAGTTGTAGCTGATCAGCGGCATGATGCCCTGGGAGACGCCCATGGAGACCTGCATGGGCACCTGGTTGATCTTCTGCACGATGCCCATCGCGGCCACGGCGTTGGCGCCGAAGGCGGCGGTGAAGTTGTTGAGCACGGTCATGCCGGTGACGTTGAGCAGGTTCTGTATGGAGGCCGGCACGCCCACGCCGAAGACGCCCAGCGCGATCTCCTTCGTCCAGCGGTACATCTTGGGCGAGATGCTGACGTAGGTGCGCCCGCGCTTGACGTAGAGCAGCACGAAGAAGTAGAGGCAGGCGACGCAGTTGGAGAGGAAGGTGGCAAGTCCCGCGCCCGCGGCGCCCATGTTCAGCCCCCAGGGCAGTATGAATATGGGGTCGAGCACGATGTTGAGCAGGCAGCCGCTCATCGTGCCGAGGCTGGCGTGCAGCGAGGCGCCCTCCGCGCGCACAAGGTAGGCCATGACTACGTTCAGTATCGAGGGCATGGCCCCGACGTTCACCGTCCAGAGCATGTAGCCGTAGGTGGCGTCAAATGTCGTCTCGTCCGCGCCCAGCAGGTTCAGAAGCGGCGTCTTGAACACCGTGCACAGAAGCGAAAAGAGCAGGCCGCTTAAGACCGCGCTGTAGAAGCCGAAGGCCGAGCTCTTGTAGACCGTCTCGTAGTCGCGGCGGCCTAGGGCCCGGCTCATTATGCTGGAGGCGCCTACGCCAAAGAGGTTGTTCACGGCGTTAAACGCCAGCAGCACCGGCGCTGCCAGCGCCACGGCGGCGTTTTCGATGGGGTCGTTGAGCATGCCGACAAAATAGGTGTCGGCCAGGTTGTAGAGCACCATGACCAGGGAGCTCAGGATCGTCGGCACCGCCAGTTTGGCCACCGCCCGGGGGATGGGGAGCTGTTCGAACAGCTCGATTTTCTGTCTGTCTTCCATTTTCTGTCGTCGTTCCCTTTCCGGCCGTGAAAACGGCATATAAGTAAAGTATAGGCCGTGCCGCCGGCAAAAGCAAGACGATATTGGCAAAAAAACTATTGCGGGAAGAACCGCGCCAGAGGGAAGTCGGAGAGCTCCTCCAGATAGAGGTCGGCAAGGGCGCGCAGCGCGCCTTCGGCCCCGGCGGCGCTCTCGTCGCGCACGGCGGCGACGGCAAAGCCCGCGGCCTTGGCCGTTTCTACGGCGTGCGGCGCGTCCTCAAAGACCAGCGCCTCGTCCTTGCCGCAGTTAAGGGCCTTGAGCGCGGCAAGGAAGATGTCCGGCCGGTCCTTGCCCGCACCCACCTCCGAGCAGGTGAGCACGTGGGAGAAATAGGGAAGAAGCCCCGTGCGCCGCAGCGCCGCCTCGGCCAGCTCCCGGTCCGTGGCCGTGGCCAGGGCAAGCTCCGTCCCCCGCGCCCGCAGGGCGGCAAGGAGCTGCGATGCGCCCGGCTTTGCCGGGGCGATGCGGCGGTAGAAGTCCGACGCGCGCGCGTCGATGTCGGCGATGATGCGCTCCGCCGGGCCGGGAACGCCGCAGACCCGCATCAGGTACTCCGCGGTCTTACGCATGGAGAGCGGGGCAAGGCTTTGGCGCAGGCCCGGCGGCACGGGCAGGCCGAGGGAGCGGACGTACTCCTCCCCCAGCGTGTCCCAGAGCGGCATGGAGTCCAGGATCGTGCCGTCCATGTCGAAGATGGCGCCGCGCAGACGCTTCATGCCCGCACCACCCGGCGTGTGCGCGCCGCAAGGTCCTGCGCCGCCGCGCGCGTGTCGGCGGCGGCAAAGAGGGCCGAGACCACCGCCACGCCGGCGATGCCCGTTCCCGTGAGCTCTTCGACGTTCGCGCCGGAGATGCCGCCGATGGCCACCACCGGGATGCGCACCGCCGCGCAGATGGCGGCAAGCGTCTTACGGGAGACTTCGCAGGCGTCGAGCTTTGTGGAAGTGGAGAACACCGCGCCCACGCCCAGATAGTCCGCCCCGGCGCGCTCCGCGGCAAGCGCCTGCTCCACGGTCTGCGCCGAGACGCCCAGTATCCTGTCCGGGCCGAGCTTTGCCCGCGCCGCCGCCGCGGCAAGGTCGCTCTGGCCCACGTGCGCGCCGTCCGCGCCGC
>CALWKN010000037.1 GCA_944381265.1 uncultured Clostridia bacterium | reverse complement strand
CCTCCAGCATCTCCCTGCGGTAGCCCTGCACGCGCGACAGCAGGCACAGGTCCGCGTTGCGGCCGCAGACGTCCACCGGGTCAAACTGCAGGCAGCCCGCCTGGCGCACATACTGCAGCGTGCCCTTCTTGCCGCGGAAGCGGTGCCCGCCCAGCAGACCGTTCTTTGCCAGAAGAAAGCGCCGTGCCTGCGCCAAGTTCAGCTCCATCAAGCCGCCTCTCCCCCCTTTCTTCTGCCGTTTAGTAATCCTTGTAACTGACTATGCTTGACTTGGTTTATAGGTATATGCGCTATCTTTGGAAATATTTGATGATTTAGAAGGGTTTTGTATGTTTGCTTTATGGAAGATGATAAATATGCGGTGTGATCTTTATACCATTGCGTTGCATACGTTCCGAATGTAAGCTTTTGCGTATCTGTGCCGGAACGATATGCGCTCAAAATTTCTTTCTTTTTCTGCTCCAGCTCCGCCTTTGTTTTTTCCGGCCACCCATTTTTTCACGGGTCTTCCGTCCGGCCCGTATCCTACAGTGATGCACGCGCGCTTGCGTTTGTCTGCCTTGTCGGCCATGCCATGCGTTTCTTCTGTGCCATTTCTTTTTCCTCCCTTAAATGTAATCCCCTCCGGTATATCTGCCGGGGGGATTATGTTAAATCTGCATCTGCATGGGGTACGCCCACACGCTGTAGTCCGCTACCTGCTCAGCGGTAACGTTTTCCGGCAAAGAGAACGAGCTTGCCTCAAAGCCCATCTGCGCTCCTGCCGCAAGGCCATCCGTGAGAACAGTAAACACAACATCTACTACCGCGCCATCAGCATCGTATAGAGCGATTGCCACATATACCAGGCTTGCATCCTCGCCCGTGTTGTTGGTCACACGCCCGATCACGTTGATGCCGCCGTATTCCCTGTCGGCCACGCTTACGTCCGTGACATCGTAGCGGATTAGGTCTACCGTCGCCTCGGAGATATCCGGGTGCGGCACGATGGAGGGCGTCTCCTCAAGCGCGGTTTCCGGGGACGTGTTTTCGTAGATGTATCCCGTCTCCCCCGGCGCGAGAATCTGCGGGAATGCGGAGACATAATTCTGCACGCCGATTAGGCTTCCGTCTGCGCCTTCCATGTCGAAAGAGCCGCCATCCACGTAGAGGTTAACCTTGCCGGTATTCGTGACGGGGACGATCGTCTGCATCCACTGCGAGCCGATACTGTTCGTCCACAGTTTTACCTGCGCTTCCCCGATTGTGTACTGCGGCTCGGTGGAGGCAGGCGCATCCGGGGTTTCCGCCGGAGCTTCCGTGGGCGCTGCCGCTTCCGGTGCGGCGGTTGCCTGCTGCGCTGCGGCGGTAGGCGCTGGGGCATCGGTGGGTGTAGCTGCCGGAGCATACGAGCAGGCGCACAGCGATACAGTGAGTGCGAGCCCTAGCACAAGCACGCCGGTGCTCCGGGTGAGTTTGTTGAGCATAGCAATTCCTCCTTGCTTTTTTGGGGTGTAGAAAAAGGGCGGGAAGGGAACGCATCCTTCCCGCCCTTGCGCGTTTCTTAGAACTTGACCTCGCGGCGCTCGCGGTCGGCGATGTAGGCGTTCTCCATCAGCGCGGTGAGCATGCGGCCCTCCTGCAGGCCGTAGCGGTTCTCCTTGCCGTAGAGTATGGCCTCCACCCACTGGCGCGTCGGGTGCGGCAGGGGATCGGGCAGACGCGGCACCACCCAACCGTCGCGCAGGTACTTCTGCGTGTCCACGGTCTTGAGCTTGATGTCGTTGTCCGCGGCCAGGATCACGCCCTTTGTGCCGTAGACCTCGAAGATCTGCGGCGTCATGGGTGAGACGAGAGAGGTCTCCGACACGGCGATGGCCCCGTTTTCAAACTCGATGGTGGAGATGGAGTTGTCCTCCACCGCGTGGCCGGTCTTGTTGTTGAACATGGACTGGATGCGAACGGGCTTGCCCAGCATCCAGGCGGACAGGTACATCGGGTGCGCGCCTAGGTCCATCATCGCGCCGCCGCCGGTGGTCTCCGGGTCGTACCAGTAGTCGGGCAGCCAGCCGGCCAGCGCGCCGTCGTGGCAGTTGCGGCAGCGCAGCACCGTGATGTCGCCGAGTATGCCGCTGTCGATGGCCTGCTTGATGAACAGGTTGCGCGGGAAGGTGCGCTGCGGCAGGGAGATGGTGCAGACCACGTGGTTCTCCTCGCAGGCGGCGATGACCTCGTCGCAGTCCTTGACATTCAGGCACATGACCTTCTCGGTGTAGATGTGCTTGCCCGCCTTGGCGGCCTTGATCATGATGTCCTTGTGCATATTGGTGGGCGTGTCGATGCACACCGCGTCCACGTCCGGGCGGGCCAGCAGCGCGTCCAGGTCCTCGACGAACGCCGCGCCCAGCTCCTCGGCCCAGGCGCGCCCGCGCTCCGGGATCTCGTCCCAGACGCAGGTGATCTGCACATCTTCCATCTTGGCAAAGTATCCGGCGTATTCCGGCGCGTGCACGTGCCACTTGCTGAGCATGGCCACATGAAGCATATCGGCATTCTCCTTTTTCTTTGGTTTCCGGGCTTTCGCCCCTGCTTGCGTATGTCCCCATTATGACGGAAACGTTTCCGGATGTCAACGGGGCAAACGCCGTTTTGTCGTCTTTTACAGCGGTTTTGGCCGCGCCCCGGCAAAGGCGCGGAAGTTCATGCGCGTGATCTTTTCAAGCGCCGCTTCCGGCAGGTCCAGGCCTTCCGGCCCCAGCGCCCGCAGCGCCAGGGCAAGCGGCGTCTCGCCGAAGAATGCGTCGCCCCTGTCCGTGTCCGTGCCAAGGAGTATGCGCTCCTGCCGCCGCAGGAAGAAGTCGCGGAAGAAGGGGCGGTCGGCGTCAAAGGCGTCGTACATCTCCACCCCGGGGGTGATGTCCACGTACACGTTCTCATAGCGGTCCAGCAGCCATTCCAGGTGCGCCGGGTCGTCGCTGCAGAAGTAGAGGTGTGCGAACGCCGCCCGCAGGCGGGGGTGGCGCTGCAAAACGGTCTCCGCCGTGTCGTAGAGCTCGGAGAGCGCCGGGAAGCCGCCGTCCCCGTAGAACCAGCCGTTCTGGAAGGCGAAATCCGGCGCCTCCTCCCGCTTCCAGAAGGTCGCGGGGTCCCCGACGTGCCAGAGCACCGGGACCTGCGCCTCCTCCAGGAAGGCAAAGAGCGGCTCGTAGGCGGCGTCCGCAAGGTCCGCGCCCGTCTCCTTCCAGACCGTGGGCTTTGTCTCGATGAGTTTTACGCCGTCCGCCCCGCGCAGGAGCCAGCGCTGCACGTGGGCAAGCGGGTCGGCGCAGGGGTGGATGAGTCCGGCGAAGAAGTAGGCACGCTCCGGATCGGCGCGCTTTGCCTCCAACCCTTCCTCGTTGTTGCGCTCGCCGCCGTAGGCGGCCATGCAGGAAAGGCTCAGGAAGGCGTAGGCCTCGTAGCCGCGCGCGTCGGCGCAGTCCGCGAACCAGCGCCCCGGCGCGCCGCGCCCGTGCATGTGCCCGTCGATGATGCCCATCTGCGCATTTCCTCCTTTCTGTGGCAGGGGGGCCGGAGGATACGCCCTCCGGCCCCGATTGCGGCTTTACAGTTCGATGACGCAGGCAAAGTCCAGCTCGCGCGGCACATGGTACTGCGGCAAAAGCTCCGGCCCGCAGCTGTTGGACCCAACGCCGCTTTGCGCAAAGTCCAGGCAGAACACCGTCTCTTTCACCGGCGCAAGCTCGAAGTTGTGCTTCTTCTGCGTCAGCTCCTCCTGCGTAAAGTGCGAGGCGCTGAAGGAGAAGTCCACCTCGCGCGCGCGGGAGAAGCTCGTGCGCGGGCGCATGGCGTGCATGCGGCCCAGGCCCACGGCGCGCACGCGGAAGGAGGCGCCGCCGCCGGACACCGTCACATCGCGCGTGCCGAAATGGCTGCCGTTCTCCTGCGGCTTGATGTAGTCCTCGTGCAGGGCGTCCACCGTCGTCTCAAAGCGGCCCAGGTAGCAGGCGTTGTGCTTGTCCGCGTAGGACTCCGTGGGGCCGAAGCCGAGGTAGGAGACCCGCTCCATCCCCGGACGCAGGAAGAAGCGCAGGCCAAAGCGCGGCAGATCCGGCAGCGCGTCAAAGGGCTGCGCCATCTGGCCGGAGACCGCGATGCGCCCCTTGCCGTCGACGCGGTAGGTCACGCGCACCTCGGCGATGCGCGCCGCCGCCACCGCCGTCAGCGCAAGATACGCCTGCACATCGACGCAGCCGCCCCGCTCCTTGGCGAACATCTCGTAGACCTTGACCTTCATGCGGTCGTAGCCCATGCGCAGCGGCTCCTTGACGCTGTACATGTCGTTGTCCAGCGGCGCGCGCCAGATGTTCCACTGCGCCGGGGCGGAAAGAACCGCCTGGTTGCGCGCGCACAGGGAGCGGATCGCGCCGGTGTACTTGCTGAACTCTACGCGGAAGTCCGCGCCGGTGACGGCGATGCCCTCCGCGTCCTCCTCGACGGCAAGCGCCCCCGCCGCCGGTTCAAAGTCCAGGCACGTTTTGTCGCACAGCGGGATCTGGTCAAAGCCCAGCTCGTGTCCGGCGGGCAGCAGGGGATCGCCCGCCTTGGCGCGGTAGACCAGGCGCACGTGCACAAGATCCCCTTGCGGGGCCTCTCCCGGCAGGGGCAGCCAGCGGCTCTCCCCGGCGGGGATGGAGGTGGAGGGCGCGCGGAGCGTCTGCACGTCCCGGCCGTCCGCCATGTAGACGCAGTCGATGTCGGCAAAGTCGTGCGCGTCCTGGAAGGCCTTCTGGTTCTGCAGCAGCACGGCGTGCTTCTCGGCGCTGTAGGACAGGGCGCGCAGGGGCCGGATGACGTTCTTGTACTCCTTAAGCCCGGTGTGCGGCCGACGGTCGGGATAGACCAGGCCGTCCATGCAGAAATTGCCGTCGTGCGTCTTCTCACCGAAGTCGCCGCCGTAGTAGTAGACGTCCTTGCCGGCGACGGTCCGGCCCATGTAGATGGCGTGGTCGCACCACTCCCAGACAAAGCCGCCGCAGAAGTTGTCGTACTTGTCGATGAGCTGCTGGTACTCCTCCGCGTCTCCCGGGCCGTTGCCCATGGCGTGGATGTATTCGCAGAGGATCAGCGGCTTTTCGTTCTTTTCGTCCTCGCAGTACTCCTTGCAGAAGGCGACGGAGGGGTACATGCGGCTGTAGAGGTCGATGGGCGTAAGATCCATCTCGCGCCCCGCGGTGTGGATGCTGCTCTCGTAGTGCAAAAGGCGCGTCCGATCGTAGGACTTTACCCACTTGCCCGCCTCGATGAAGCCCACGCCGTAGCCGGACTCATTGCCCATGGACCAGATCAGCACGCAGGGGCGGTTCTTGTCGCGGATCACGCAGCGCTGCACGCGGTCGAGTATGGTCTTTTTGTACATCGGGTCGTCGGCCAGCAGGCAGAAGTTGTCCTCGCTGTAGTCGCCCATGGCCGTGACCACGCCGTGCATCTCCACGTCCGCTTCGTCGATAACGTAGAAGCCCATCTCGTCGCAGAGCTCGTAGAAGTAGGGCGCGTTGGGGTAGTGGCTGGTGCGGATGGCGTTGATGTTGTGCTGCTTCATCAACATGAGGTCGCGCCGGATCTCCTCGTACGTCACGGCAAAGCCGTTCACCGGCGAGCTGTCGTGCCGGTTGACGCCGCGGAACTTGATGGGCGTCTTGTTGAGCTTGAGAACGCGGTTTTCGATCTCCACTTCCCGCACGCCGACCTTGGTGGAGATGCGCTCGCCCGCGCTCTCCAGCGTAAGCTCGTAGAGGTTCGGCGTCTCCGCGCTCCAAAGGCGCGGCTGCCGGAGCGGTATGCGGATCTTTCCCTCCACCGCAACGCCCGAGGCGATGACGCCTGTCTCGTCAGACAGTGCGTAGGTGACGTCCGCCCCGCCCTCGACCTGTGCAAGGATCTCCGCGCCGCCCGGCACAAGATACGTCTCCACCGTAAAGTCGCGGATGTGCATCTTCGGCCGCCGCAGCAGGTAGACGTCGCGGAAGATGCCGGACATGCGGAACTTGTCCTGGTCCTCGGCATAGGTGCCGCTGGACCACTTGACCACGAGGACGCGGATCTCGTTGTCGCCGGAGACGAGCTTGTCGCTTACGTCAAACTCGGAGGTGGAGTGCGGCACGGTGGAAAAACCGGCGTAGGCGCCGTTCACCCAGAGGAAGAAGGCCGAGTCCACGCCCTCAAAGTTCAGGTACCACTTCTCCCCTTCCGCCTTTTGCAGAAAGATGCTGCGCACATAGAGCGCGCAGGGGTTCTCCCTTGGCACAAAGGGCGGGTCGTAGGGGATGGGATAGCGCACGTTGGTGTACTGGTGCGCGTCGTACCCCTGCGTCTGCCAGACGGAGGGCACGGGCGTGGGCAGCAGCGCCGTCTCCGCCAGCAGCCCCGCCTCCGTAAGGGGCAAAAGGCTCTCGTAGTAGCGGAAGCCCCAGGTCCCATTTAAGGACAGGACCCGGTCGCTCTGCAGGCGCTCCGCGATGGAGGCCGGCTTCTTCTCCCCGTAGGGGATGTAGTAGGCGCGGCTTTGCTCCGTGCCCTCGTGCAGCAGGTTCGGGTTTTCCAGGTAGGCGAAAAAGTCCATGTCTCTCCCCCGTTTCCTTTGAAAATTGGCCGCTTGTCCTTCCCTTATTTTAACACAGAACGCGCCCGCCTGTCCACCAGGCGGGCGCGTTCGAAAGGAAATTTGCCGCTCAGTCGTCGGCCCCTTCGTAGAGGAAGCGGGCAAAGCGCGCCTTCTGCGCGCAGGCGCGGCCGTTGCCGGTGGCGTAGAGGCCGAGCATGACGCCGGTGAATGTGCCGGGCGTGGCCTCGGTGGAGAGATAGCGCGTGTTCGCCGTGCACAGCGCCTGGCCGTTGCACAGGAACGTGTACTCCGTGGCCGTGGCGCGCAGGGAAAGCGTCAGCGGCCCCTCCGGCGCGGGGATGTCGGCGGCGAGCATCTCCATGTCGCCCAGCACGCGGCGCACGCGCACGCGCAGCCCTTTTTCCGTGCGGGTGAGGAAGATCTCGCAGTGCGTCTCCAGGTTGTAGAAGGCGGCAAGCCCCGCCTCCTCGTGCAGGCGCGGCGCAAAGTGCAACTCCGTCTCGGCGCGCATGGCAAAGTGCTGCTGCCGCCGCAGGAGCAGCGTCGGGTTCAGGCCGCTGAGGTTCTCCGCCACGCCCTGCAGCAGCAGGCCCTGCTCCGTAAAGGCGTAGAGCGCCGGGTTCGGCTCGCGCAGCATCACCCACTCCAGGCCCTGGGCGCGGAAGTCCGTCTCCGCCGCCGGCTTTGCCACCGGGCAGGGCGGCAGGTCCACCTCGCCCGAAAGCGGGCAGGTGCCGATGTAGGGGAAGCCGTCCTCCCACTTTACCGGCGCCAGGCACGTCTCCCGGCCCAGATGGTGGAAGTAGGAGCGCGTGGTGCGGAAGGCGAGGAACACGGCGTACCAGTCGCCGTTCTGCGTCTCCACAAGATCCGCGTGGCCCGTGCCCTGTATGGGCATGTCCTGCTCGGTGTTGCGGTTGGTCAGGATCGGGTTGCGCGGGCTCGGCTCCCAGGGGCCGTAGGGCGAGGCGCTGCGGGCGATGGTCTCCATGTGGCCGTACTCCGTGCCGCCCTCGGCGATCATCAGGTAGTAGAGCCCGTTGATCTTGTACAGGTGCGGCGCCTCCGGGTACCTGCCGCCGGTGCCCTTCCAGGAGGGGCGCGTGGGCGCGAGCTTTTTGCCGGTGGCAATGTCGATCTCGCAGATGCTCATGCAGCCGTTGCCGTTGGAGAGGAAGTAGACCTTGCCGTCGTCGTCAAAGAGCAGGGAGGGGTCGATGCCCGCCTGGTCCACGTAGATGGGGTCGCTCCAGGGGCCGGCCGGGTCCGTGGCGGTGACGTAGAAGTTGCCGCCGTAGGAGACGTTGGTCGTCACCATGTAGAACACGCCCTCGTGGTAGCGGATGGTGGGCGCGTAGATGCCGCCGGAGGGCGGGGCCTCCCGCAGGGGCAGCTGCGAGGTGCGCGTCAGCGCGTGCCCGATCTGCTCCCAGTGCACAAGGTCGCGGCTGTGGAACACCGGCACGCCGGGGAAGAACTCAAAGGTCGAGGTCACCAGGTAGTAGTCCTCGCCCACGCGGCAGACGCTGGGGTCGGGGTAAAAGCCGGGGATGATGGGATTGCGAAACGGCGTCATATGGTTCACCTCATGTTTCATGTTTGGCGTTGGGGAAGAGCGCTCCGCCCTCCAGGTTTCGCACAAAGCCGAAGAAGCGCCGCCGCACCGCCAGGGCGCAGAGCAGCCCCAGCAGCGCCGTCGCCGCCCAGCTGAGCACGGTGAGCTTCCAGCCGAAGGCGAGCGACAGCGCGGCGATGGCGTAGGAGGAGACGGAGGAGGTCAAGTGCATACAGGTGTTGAGCAGGCCGGTGATGGTGGAGGTGCGGCCCAGGGGCACGAAGTACATCGGCACGACGCTCACAAGCAGTGTGTTGATGCCAAGCGCGCTCATCATCGCAAGGCCCAGCAGCGGCAGGGCCAGAAGCAGATGATCGGGCAGCAGCGTCAGCAGCAGGAAGGACAGCGCCGCAAGCCCAAACAGCGCCGCCGCGGCGCGCATCTCGTCGCGGAACAGGCGCGTCAGCCGCTCGGTGAGGAACACGCCCAGCAGGTTCAACAGCGGCATCACCGTCGTTGCCAGCGCCGCGTCCGCCGTCGCAAGGCCGAACTGCTCGGAGAGGTAGGTGGGGATCCACATCGAGGCCCCGTCCTTGAGCATGCCGTCGCACATCAGCGCCAGGCCCACCACGAGCAGCCCCGAGAGCAGCACGACGCGCCACAGGGAGAGCGGCGCCGCCCCCGCGCCCGCGGCAGGGCGCAGCGCGGGCTTTTCCCGCGCGTGGCGCGCCTCGATGCGCCCCACCTGCAGCGCCCAGACCGCGCCGCACAGGAGCAGGCACAGCGCCGCGACGTAGAACACAGACTGCCAGGAGAACAGCCGCAGCAGCAGCGCCGAGAGCCCGTAGGCCAGCAGCGCCCCCGCCGCAAAGGAATAGGACAGGCGGATCATCGCCTTCTTCCGCGCCTCCTCCGGCAGCCAGTCCGCCAGCAGCCGCGTGATCGGCGACCAGAGCATGGACTGAAACAGGCCGTTTGCGCACCAGATCCACTGCCAGCCCGGCGGCAGGGCCCCCATGAGCAGGTTGGACAGCCCGGAGCCCAGCAGCCCGGCCGCGATCAAACGGCGGGCCGGGAGCTTGTCGCCCAGGTACCCGCTCACGGCCTGCCCAAGGCCGTAGCAGAGCAGAAAGCCCGTGCCGTAGAGCCCGAGCGCCTCGCGGTCGAATCCGGCCTCCGCCATGGCGGGGATGGCGGGAGAGAAGTTGTAGCGCCCCACATAGGCCGCGCTGTAGACCAGAAAGCAGAGCAGAAACAGGCGGCGCCGCGCCCGGGCCAGCATCTCGTTCTTCATGTGCGTCCTCCTAAGACAAGCGGGCGGAGCCGTTTGGCGCAGAGCTGCGCCGCCAGGCCCGAGAGCCCCCCGGTGAGTATCGCCAGCAGCCCCAGGGGGGTGAAGTAGTAGAAGAGCTCCGGCGTGCCGGTGAGGAGACAGGCCACCAGCACCTGCCCGAGGTTGTGCAGCACCGCCCCGGCCACGCTCTGCCCGATGGGCGAGACGCTTCTCCTGCCGCGCAGCAGCGCCATGGCCGCAAGCGACAGCACGCCCCCAACGGCAGCGTAGAGCAGGGACAGCGGCGTGCCGAACAGGAGCGCGGACAGCAGCACCTTTGCCGCCAGCACGCCCGCCGCCGCCCGGACGCCCAGCAGGAGCAGCGCCAGCAGCACCAGCGCGTTGCCCAGCCCAAGGCGCGCCCCCGGCACGGGCAAAGGCAGGGGCAGCAGGCTCTCGACAAAGGAGAGGATCAGCGCCCCCGCCGCAAGGCAGCCGCACAGCGCCAGGCGCCGCGCATTTCGCATCGGGCTTCCCCCCTTTCCTCACTGCGTCACCGCGTCCACGCCGCCGCCAGAGCCTTCCAGCACCACGGTGACGCGGTTGGGCAGGCAGACGATGCTCTCCCCCGGACGGCGGACGGCCCCGCGGCGCAGGCAGGTCCCGTCCGGGCAGTCCGCCTCCGCCATGCAGACCGCGCCGCCGCTTACGCGCAGCAGGTTGTACCCGTTTTCGTTTAAGGGCAGCTCCGCCTCTTCATTTAGCGGCAGCACCGCCACAACGGCGCCGTCCTTGCGCACCACCGCGCGCGCGGCCGCGCCCTCCGCCTCCCGTCCGGGCCGCAGGAGCAGCGGGCTGAGCGCCAGCAGCAGCGCCAGGGCGATGAGCAGAAAATCTCCCTTTTTCATTTTCGTTTCCTCGTTGACAAAGCGCAAAGAACCATGTACTCTGAAAGGGCGTGGGGGCGGATGCCGCCCGCGGAAAGGAGAACCATGAAGCGACGCGCCCTGGCGGCCCTGCTGGCCGCTCTTCTGCTGCTGTGCGGCTGCGCGGAAAAGCCCGTGACCGCGCAGAGCTTTGCCCTGGACACCGTCCTTACCGTGAACCTGCTCTCCGGCGGCACGGCGGAGGACGCCGAGGCCGCCCTGGCCCGGGCGGACGCCTGCGAGGCGCTGCTCTCGGCCCACCGCGAGGGCAGCGAGATCGACGCTCTCAACAAAAGCGGCGAAGGGACCGTGCCCCTCTCCGATCTTACGCGTTTCGTGCTGGAAGAGGCGCTGTACATCGGCCGGGAGAGCGGCGGCGCGCTGGATATTACGCTGCTTGCCGTCTCCGATCTTTGGGACTACAAGAGCGAGGACCCGCAGGTCCCAAGCGAAGAGGCGCTGCGCGAGGCGCTTGTGCACAAGGGCATGGAGCGCATCGAGCTTACGGCGGAGGGCGCCTGCGCCCACGGCGCGCAGATCGACCTGGGCGCCGTGGCCAAGGGGGCCGTCGGCGACGAGATGGTAAAGACGCTGCAAACGCGCGGCGTGCGCAGCGCCCTGCTGGACCTTGGCGGCAGCATCTTCACCCTCGGCGACAAGCCGGACGGCACGCCCTGGACCGTGGCCATCGACGACCCGGCGGGCGAGGGCTTTGTGGGCACGCTCGCCCTGCGCGGCAGCTGGTCGGTGTCCACCTCCAGCGGGGCGCAGCGCTACTTTGAAAAGGACGGCGTGCGCTACCATCACATATTGGACCCGGGTACCGGCTGGCCGGCGCAAAGCGGCCTGATCTCGGCGACGGTGATCGCGCCCTCGGGTCTTGTGGCGGACGGCCTGTCCACGGCGCTGTTCGTCGCCGGGGAAGAGGAGGGCGAAAGGATCCTCTCGCGCTTCCCCGAGGCGGCGGCGGTGCTCGTGCGCCAGGACGGCTCGGTGCGGACGCTGGGCGATGTGGACTTCACCCCGGCGGACTGACGCGCCCGCCGCCTCTTACTATACCATTTGGAAAGATCACTTGTAAAGGAGCGCATGGGATGGAGTATCCGGTGAAAACAGGGCAGCGCCTGGAGCTTGCGGTGCGCCGCGCCGCGGACGGGGGCCTGGGCGTGGCCGCGCAGGGGGGCCTGACGGTCTTCGTCGAGCAGGCGCTGCCGGGCGAGCGGGTGCTGGCGCAGGTGACGGAGGTGCGGCGGCGCTATGCCCGGGCGCGCGTGCTGCGCGTGCTGGAGGCATCGCCCGCGCGCGTTGCGCCGCCCTGCCCGCTCTACGGCCGCTGCGGCGGCTGCGCCATGCAGTTCATGGACTATGCAGCGCACCTTGCCGCGCTGCAGGAGCAGGTGCGCGGGCAGCTGGAGCGCCTGGGCGGGGCGGGCGGCTTTGACCTGCTGCCGATACTCGGCATGGAAGAACCCTGGCGTTACCGCAACAAGGCGGCCTTCCGCGCCGGGCGCAACGCGGACGGGCAGGCGGTGCTGGGCTTTGTCGGCCGCCGCTCGCACGCGGTGCTGGAGGCGGCGGACTGCCCGCTGCAGCGCGGCGAGGCCTGCGCCCTGGCCCGCGCCGCGCAAAGCTGGATGCGGGAGCATGACATTGCCCCCTACGACGAGACGCGGCGCGCGGGCGTGGTGCGCCACTTCCTCACGCGGGTCAACCGCCGCGGCGAGGCGCTGGCCGTGGTCGTCACGGCCGGCGGGGAACTGCCGCAGGCGGAGGCGCTGATTGCGGCATTGCGGCGGGCCGTGCCGGCCCTGCGCGGCGTGGTGCAGAACGTCAATTCGCGCTCTACACAGGAGATCCTCGGGCGGGAATGCCGCACGCTCTATGGCGCGGGCGAATTGGAGGAGGAGCTCTGCGGCCTGCGCTTCCGCCTCTCGCCCCTGGCCTTTTTCCAGGTCAACCCGGCGCAGACGGAGCGGCTCTACGCGCAGGCGCGGGCGTTCTGCGGCCTGCGGGGGAAGGAGCTGGTGGTGGACGCCTACTGCGGCGCGGGCACGATCAGCCTCATGCTGGCCGGGCAGGCCGGGCGGGTGCTGGGCGTGGAGATCGTGCCGGAGGCCGTGCATAACGCGCGGGAGAACGCCGCCCGCAACGGCGTGGACAACGCCGAGTTCCTGCAAGGGGCCTGCGAGGAGGTGCTGCCGCGCCTAGTCGCGCAGGGGCTGCGGCCCGACGTGGTGGTGCTCGACCCGCCGCGGCGCGGCTGCGAGGAGGCGGTGCTGCGGGCCGCGGCGCAGTGCGGCGCCTCGCGCCTTGTCTACGTCTCCTGCAACCCGGCCACGCTCGCGCGCGACACGGCGCGCCTTGGCCGGCTCGGCTATGTGCTGGAGGCGGCGCGGCCGGTGGACATGTTCCCCTGGACGGGCGAGGTGGAAACGGCGGCGCGCTTTGGCCCCGCGTCGCTTGCAAGATAGAGAGAAAGACCAGAAAAAAGGACGGACGAACGCATATGCATCTCATGGCAAAAGTACGCCAGCTGCGCCAGCATCCGCTGATCCAGGTTCTGTATCGCAACGGCGGCAACCCCAGGACCCTGGTGTTCATCGAGCCCCTGTGGGGCATTCCCTACAACCTCATCGCGCCCTTTGCCACGCTCTATATGTACACGCAGGGCATCACCGACGTGCAGATCGGCGCCATACTCTCTATCACCATGGTCATCCAGGTGTTCTTCGCCTTCTTCGCCGGCATACTCACCGACAAGCTCGGGCGCAAGTTCACCACCATGATGGGCGA
The DNA here is from genome assembly GCA_944381265.1 of uncultured Clostridia bacterium. Taxonomy (GTDB): domain Bacteria; phylum Bacillota; class Clostridia; order Christensenellales; family UBA1750; genus Spyradocola. The sequence continues at coordinate 8,690 of CALWKN010000037.1, read as the reverse complement.
CTTCTTCGGCTGGACGCTGGCCTGCCTGGTCTGGTCCGTGTCCAACAACTTCTGGCTGTTCCTGCTGGCGGCGGTGCTCAACTGCTTTGAGCAGATCAACCAGACCGCCTGGTACTGCCTGCTCATCGAGGACGCGGAGCCCAAGGACCTGGTCGGGCTCTACACCTGGACCAGCATCGGCGGGTTGGTGGCCATCTTCTTTGCGCCGCTGTCCGGCCTGTTCATCACCGAGCACTCCGTGGTGCCGGTGCTGCGCGTGCTGTACCTGGTCTTTGCCTGCACCATGGCGCTGAAATGCTTTATCACCTATAAGTTCTGTCAGGAGACGCGGCAGGGCAAGATCCGCCGCCGGGAGACGCGCGGCGTTTCGCCCTTCCACATGCTGGCCGAGTACCGCGAGCTCATCCCCGTGCTGCTCAAGAACCGCCAGGTCATGTCCGCGGTGGCGGTTTCCGCCATACTCTACATCGTGACGCAGGTGACCAACAACTTCTTCGGCCTCTATGTGACGCAGCGCCTCGGCCTTTCCGACGAGTTCCTCGCCGTCTTCCCCATACTCAACGCCGCGGTGATGCTGGTCTTCCTCGTCGGCGTGCAGCACCGGCTGGAGCGCGTCAAGTTCCGCATCCCGATGTGGACGGGGCTGGCGCTCTACGCCGCGGCGATGGTGCTGCTCATCTGCACCCCGGCGGGCAACCTGCCCTGCGTCTGCGTCTACGTCGTTGCCACGGCCATCGCCAGCGGCCTGGTCACACCGCGCAAGGACGCCCTCATACAGCTCAACATCGACCCGCGCGACCGCGCCCGCATCAACGCCCTGATCATCGCCGCCACGGTCATCGTCTCCTCGCCCTTCGGGTACCTGGCCGGTCTGCTCTCCAGCATCGACAGGCGGCTGCCCTTCGGCTTCCTCTTTGCGCTGTTCCTCCTGGCCATGCTCATCATCGCCCGCATGCGCGACCCGCAGTTCGCTGAGGAAGAAGCCTGATCCCCTTTCGCGGCACAGAAAAGAGCCCTGTCAAAAGGGCTCTTTTTCGCGCGCGGGCAGCTCCAGCAGGCCGGCGCAGGGGAAAAGGGGCGTAAAGCGCAGGCCGAGCAGCGACGGGCGCAGTTCGTCATAGACGAAGTAGATCTCGTCCGCGTCCCAAGCGTCGCCCGCCTGGCGGGCGCAGGCGGCGAGCTCCGCGCGCGTGGCAAAGGCCACATCGCCCACGTAGATGCAGCCGCCCGCGTTCAGCAGGCCCTGCAGCTCCCGCAGGAAGGCGATTTTCCGCGCGTCCGTCAGGTGGTGCAGCGAATAGGTGGCCACGATCGCGTCGTACCTGCGCCGCGTCAGCTCCTCGGCCAAGCCCTGCGAGAAATCGCCCTGGCACAGCACCGCGCCCGGCATCTTCTCCCGCGCAAGCTCGATCATCCGCGGGGAAAAGTCCTGGCCGAAGATCCGGCAGCCGTGGGCGTAGAGCGCGGCGGTCAGCGTCCCGGTGCCAAATCCGATGTCCAGGACTTCCCGCCCCGGGGCGGCGAGCACGCGCCGGTAGATCTCGCCAAGCACCGCCCGGTACCCGGCAAAGGGGTAGGTCCCCGTCTCGTCGGAAAGGCCCACGCTCCGGTCGTAGCCGTCGGCCCAGAGATCAAAGCCCTTGTCGTCCAGCATGTCTCTCCCTCTTCCTTCTACTTGTTCAGATCCGTCAGTATGATGCTCTGATAGCGGGGCGAGGTGCGCTCCAGCTCGTAGCACTCGCCCTCGGGTGTGGGGTACTGCGCAAGAAAGGCACGGATGGCGGCCATGTCCTCGTCGGAAAGGTCGAACTGCAAGGTGCGCACGTTGGATTCCACGTGCTTGGAGTTGCGCGTGCCCACCATCACCGCGCCCACGCTTTTCTGGCGCAGTATGTACTGCACCGCCACGTTGGCCACGGACACGCCGTGCTTGTCCGCGATCTCCCGCAGCAGCACCAGCAGCTTCTGCATGCCGTCCCAGCCCAGCGAGTCCTCGATGATCTGCATGTACTTGACCTGGGAGCGCGTCTCCGGCGCCTCGTAGGCCTTGCCCATGTAGCGCTCGTCCAGGAAGCCGCCGGCCAAAGTGCCGTAGCAGAAGGTGAATATGCCGTGAGAGGCGCTGTAGTCCAGCAGCGTGCGCTCCGGCCTGCGGTCGAACACGGAGTACTGCGCCTGGTTGGAGACGACCGGAATGCCCGCCTCCACCATCTGCTTCAGGCGCTCGGTGTCCATGTTGCACATGCCGATGTTGCGGATCTTGCCCTTCTCCTGCAGGCGCAGCAGGTCAAAGGCCGTGTCCATCATGCCGGGGATGGAGAAGTCCCACCAGTGGAACTGCACCAGGTCCAGCGCCTCGCGGTGCATGCGCTTGAGCGACCGGTCCACGATGCGCTCCGTGTACTCGCGGTTGATGGTGGGCAGTATCGCCTTGTCCGGCACGAACTTGGTGTGGATCTGTATGGCGTCCTCGCGGTAGCCGCCGGCCTCTTTCAGTTCCAGCACGAACTGGCCCAGTATCTCTTCCACGCCCGTGTAGATGTCCGCGCAGTCAAAGGTGGTAAAGCCCTGCTCCACCAGCATGTGGAAGGCGCGCAGCGCGTCCTTTACGTCCAGATGCCCCTGCAGGCAGTGCTCCGCCGAGAGCTGCCAGCAGCCGTTGATCACGCGGTTGAATGTATAGCCGTTGGCAAAGCGGTTCTTCTGTTCCATGATCGGTCAAGCCTCCTTACAAATCCTTGTCGGTCGTCTCCAGGGGCACCACCGTGCAGGCCCCGTGGCTCTGACGCCGCAGCCCCGTGCGCGTGATGCGGAAGCGCGCGCCGCAGTTGGGGTCCGGGCAGGCGATCTCGGCGTCGGTCCACATCCAGTCGTTGTGGTCAAAGACGCGCTGCTTGGCGGGCAGAAGGGGCAGGATCGCCGAGAGCGCGTACATCGAAAAGCGCGTCCCCGCCGGAAAGACCAGGTTCTCGCCCTCCACGAGGAAGAAATCCCCTTCGTGGTGGCTGCACACCATGGGCCTATCCGTGGCGACGACTTCGACCTTCAGGTCGTAGAGCGCAAAGCTGTCGTCCATATCGTTTGTCTCACTCCTTGCCTAAAAAGAAACGGCCTGTCCTTGCAAAGAAGGGATCTCCCTTCCCAAGGACAGGCCGAAAAACTGCCTGCGGTGCCACCTTGCTTGGGCGCGTATTCCTGCGCCCCGCCTCATAAACCGGATGCCGTCACATCCTGCGCCCGTAACGGGGGCCGTCCGTCTTGGCTCAACGCCGCATACGCGGCCTTCGCCTCGCCCTCTGAGGCCCACTCGCGGCTGCTGCGCCGCCCGGCTTCCACCGTCCCGGGCTCGCTTTCGACCGTCCCGCCGCGTATCTTCCTCATCGTCGGTTTCCTATGAACTTGGAAGTAAGTATACACCCGCGCCCGCCGCTTGTCAACGGGTCAGACCGGCAGACCGGCGTCGCTGAGCAGGCGGCCGTTCCGGTAGTCGTAGCACAGCGCGGTCTTGGCGCGCAGCCAGCGGTCGGCGCAGTCGCCGATGCGCACCAGCTTGAGCAGCCCCTCGTCCGCGTCCACGCACACGACGTTGAAGCAGTCGTAGGCGCGCGTGCCGCGCGTGCGGTAGCCGTCGCACCAGCCGGCCCAGTCCGTGGCGCACTCCACCGCCACGTTCAGCACGCCCGCCTCCGTGTAGCCGAAGCGGTCCGCGTGGTAATGCCCGGCCAGGTTGCAGACATAGCATCCGCCCGCCTCGCGGAAGCGGCAGATTTCCTCCTCAAAACGCGCGCGTCCCGCCGTCCCGCCGTCCGCGCCGAAATCGCGCAGGGAGGAAAATCCCGTGCGCAGGCAGCGCTTTAGAGGGCCGGTGGCCTCGTGCATCGCCGTGAGCACGGAGAGCCCCTTTTCCGCCGCGTCCAAAAGCGTCTCCCGCAGCCAGGCGGCCTGCGCTTCGACGTCATAGTAGAGGTCCAGCACGATCAGGCGCACCGCGGAGGCGGGAAAGTCGCGATAGTAGCTCATGGAATGTTCCAGCGGCGCAAACGCTGCGCCAAAGTCCCCGGCGCTGGCAAAGAGCTTCTCCCAGGCCGCGCGCTTGGGGACGGCGTGCCAGTCCGATCCGGCGATGGTGTCGTGGTTGCCGACGCAGTTGAGTATCGGGCGCAGGCAGGGCCTGCCCTCGCGGTAGAAGTCGATGTACTCGTCCTGCGAGTCGCCGCAGAAGTCGCCGGTGTGCAGGGCGAAGGCGATCTCCTCGCAGTAGGCGTTGACGTAGTCCACCACGCGGTCCCACAGCTCCCGCACGCCGTGTATGTCCGAAAAGTGCACGAACTGCAGCGGCTCGTGCCCGCCGCCCGCAAGGCGCGTGCGCCCCGCGGCGCTCTGCAGCACAAAGGGCTCGCGGTCGCGGTTCAGCGCCACGATCCCCTCGATGGGCGGCAAGGGCCGCTCCTTCTCCCCCGGCCGCAGAAACGGCCGCACATAGGGCTTGACCGAAAGCCGGTTGTAGTATTCGACGGCCTCGCGCACCTGCGCGTCCTGATCCTTCATGCGCGCATCCTCCCTCCCGGGGGCGTTCACTCCCCCGCTAAGCCCAGTATACCCCCCGCCGCCTCCGCTGTCAAAGCCCGCGTTCCCCCCTCCGCGGTGAGGCAAACGGCCGCCTGAAATCCTGCATAAATCCATGATCTTGGAGCGGCGGAGCGCACTTGCCAGCACTGTTTATATCAGGTATAATGGGGAAAAAGAGTTTGCAGGAAGGGCGTGCCTCGCGAAGAATACCTATCTGCCCGGCAGTATCCGGCAGCGGATGCAGGGGCTTATGAAGGAACATTACCCGGATACGCGCCCCGCATCGGCAGCACCGAGAGCGCCGTCAGCCGGTTTGTGAGCGGCACAACCGATGAGATCCGCACAGAACTTTGGCCGCGTTGCAAAAAGGAAGCGCTGCACAAGTTTGGCCAGGCGCTGACAGAATTTGAGCATAAGCCGGACAAAGAAGGTGGAGGACGAGGCGATGGACAGCCAGCGCGGGAAGCTGCCGCGGTGGTTCGGATGCGAAGGGAAATAGCGACTGATGGAGATTAGCATATGGTTTTACTAGCATACTTGGGCATATTAACAGATTTTTTTGGCACGAGGTCCCCTCTAATGATCTTACACTAGAAACAATCTATCGACAAATGGATTGTCGGATAACCATACTCAATGGTCCCAATAAGACTACCTACTTCAACATCTGTAGTCAGTTCTTCTTTGATCCCACGGATAAGCGCCTGCTGTGGTGTTTCACCAGATTCAATTTTCCCACAAGGGAACTCCTACTGCCCATTTTAGTCACCACAACCACGAGCTGTGGCAAATATCTTACCTCCGTTGCGGATGACCACAGCGACAACTTTAACGACCTTCACATAGCTTTCCGCCCTAAATAAGCTCAATCAACTTGTTTTTTATACAAACTTCATAGCCTAGCTTCTTTTCACCTACGGAGTTAAAAGAAACAATGACGATGGTATCAGTAACTCCGGTAATCGTGCCTTCGCCATAGGCCTTATGTTTTACTTGACTCCCAACAATCTCAGGCGGAACAACGACGGCAGGCTTTCTAGGCACAGGACGGGCAACTAAAATCGATGATGCCGGCTTTTCTGCAGCTTTTTTGCCGGATTTCTTCTGTTCTGCAATCATCTTCATATACTCTTCATCGACATTTTTCCCGCGCGTCTTGTAGTCATCCATGTCTTTAAACACAAACATGGTCGGCTTCTCAACATCGTTATCAGGGACAGGGCGGATGGGGAACATCCAGACCTTTCGGTCAATTCCGTCCTCGCCAGGTTGAATATCAATATAGGGGTTGCCCACAAGTTCAATCCTGCCGCAGTATATGTATTCTCCGGCATTCATCACCTCAAACAGATGAATGTCTACGTCATTTCTACCGCATGCTGCTAATGTCGCGTTCTGAGCCCAGTTAATATCCTGATCGCCTGTTTTTCCCATGCCAGTATAATGGAGCACACCACCAATCCATTTATCATGGTAAATTCCTTTCGTATAGTCGGAAATAATTACCAGGGTATTTGTTGTTTTGGACCGACGCATACCACCCATATTTCCACATTTGAAGATTTCTACTACATCGCAATTTTTTACGATTTGGCCAATTTTCAAACCGGGCTCAAACATATCATCACCACTTAGACCTTTCTATTTCTTAACACGATCTACATATTTTCGATTAAATTATCCTTAATTACTTCAATACTCCACAATCTCCGCTTCCTTTTCCGGCGGACACTGCGGTACTTTGGTATTTTCCTTCTTCGACAGATGCAGTTCCGACCGACATCCAGCCAGTGCTTGCGCTTGATTTGCGAGATGTACAGGGAAGATACCTTCAAGCCAGTATGCATCAGCATATACGCCTTGATCTGCTCATAGGCCGCGCCTTCGAAGCTTACGCACGCACTTTCTATGCGTCGGCTTTTCCCTTGGAAAGCAAAACGGCCGTCTCGATGTGATCGGTGAAGGGGAACATGTCGAAGGGGGTGGCGCGCTGGGCGCGGTAGGGGCCGCGGGCGGTGAGGTAGGCGAGGTCGCGGGCGAGGGTGGCGGGGTTGCAGGAGATGTAGACGACGCGGCGCGGGGCCAGCGTGCAGAGGGCGCTTAGGAAGTTCTCGTCGCTGCCGCTGCGGGGCGGGTCGAGGAAGAGCACGTCCAGCGGGCGGCGCTCGGCGGCCATGCGCAGCAGATACTGCCCGGCGTCCATGCAGGTGAAGCGCGCGTTGCGCACGCCGTTGCGCCCGGCGTTGAAGGCGGCGTCGCGCACCGCGTCCGGGTTGAGCTCCACGCCGATGAGGCGGCCGCAGCCTTCCGCAGCGCAAAGGCCGATGGTGCCGATGCCGCAGTAGGCATCCAGCACCGTCTCGCGCCCGGTGAGGGCGGCGTAGGCGATGGCGGTCTTGTAGAGCTTCTCCGTCTGCAGGGAGTTGACCTGGTAGAAGGACTGCGGCGAGATGCGGAAGGTCTTGTTCAGGAGCACGTCCTCGATGGTCCCGGGGCCGTAGAGGGGGATGTCGCGCTTGCCAAGGACCATGGAGGTGGCGCGGTCGTTTACGTTGAGCACGACGGAGGTGATCTCCGGGTGCGCGGCGACAAGGGCGCGCACAAAGTCGTTCTTGCGCGGCAGTATGGGCTGGGAGGCCACCAGGACGACCAGTATCTGGCCGGTGGCGCGGGCGGTGCGCACGAGCACATGGCGCATCAGTCCGGCGCGGGCGTCCTCGCGGTAGGGACGGATGCGGAAGGAGCGCAGCAGGCGGCAGACGGTGGCGATGATCTCGTCCGCCTTCTCGTTCTCGATGCGGCAGTCGTTCACCGGCAGCACCTGGTGCGTGCCGCGGCGGTAGACGCCGGAGACCACGTTGCCGGCGCGGTCGCCGCTGAGCACGGCGTGCGTCTTGTTGCGGTAGTGGAAGGGGTTCTCCATGCCCACGATGGGGTCCACCGGGCAGAAGGGCGCGAGCAGCTCCCGCACGCAGGCCTCCTTGCGGCGCAGCTGCTCGGCGTAGGGCAGGCGCGCCATCTGGCAGGCGCCGCAGCGCGCGGCGACGGGGCAGTCCAGGCGGATCTCTCGAGGCATCGCGTTTCCTCCTATGTTTTTAAGCGAGTATGGTCAGATCCTTTGGGAAGTGGGTGAGGTTTTCCTTGCCGCCGGGGGCCAGCCACACCATGTCCTCAATGCGCACGCCGAAGCGGCCGGGCAAGTAGATGCCGGGCTCTATGGTGACGATGCTGCGCGCCGGGAAGGTGCCGGTGTAGGTGCGGCTGGCGCGCGGGTCCTCGTGGATGTTCAGGCCCAGGCTGTGCCCCAGGCCGTGGCCGAAGTAGGGGCCGTAGCCCGCGGCCTCGATGACGTCGCGGGCGGCCTTGTCCACGTCGCAGCCGCGCATCCCCTCGGCAAAGGCGTCCAGGCCGGCGGCCTGCGCCCGCAGCACCACGTCGTACACCGCGCGCATTTCCTCCGTGGCAAAGCCCACGGCGAACGTGCGCGTCATGTCCGACATATAGCCGTTTACGATGGCGCCCATGTCGATGGTGACGAAGTCCCCCGCCTCGATGGCCTTGTGCGAGGGGCGGCCGTGCGGCATGGAGCTCTTCTTGCCGGAGACGAAGATGGGCAGGGAGGCGCCCTGGGAGCCGTAGAGGTTCATCAGGTACGTGAGCTTGGCCGCCAGCTCGTCCTCAAAGGCGCCGGGGCGGATGTCGGGCAGCAGGTCGTGCAGCGCCCGCTCCGCGATGGCCTGCGCCTGGCGCAGCCACTCGATCTCGCGCTCCTCCTTCACCTGGCGCAGGCGGGAGAGCGCGTCCCCCAAAGGCACGAGCTGGCAGGGAAGCGCTGCGCGGTAGGCGGAGAATTCCGCCACGGTCATCTTCTCGTCCTCAAAGCCGAGGCGGCGAATGCCCTTTTCGGCGACAAAGCCGCGGATCGTCTCCACCGTGGGATAGGATCCCGGGGGCTCTATGACGGCAAAGCCCTGCGGCTCCATCACCTGCCGGGCGTTTTCGATGTAGCGGGAGTCGGTAAAGCACACGCCCTCGCCGCCGCGCAGCACCAGCACCATGCCCTCCAGATGGGGGAAGAGCGTGGCGTACTGCATATTCTCCTCGTGGGTGAGCAGCAGGGC
>CALWKN010000036.1 GCA_944381265.1 uncultured Clostridia bacterium | reverse complement strand
CGTCGGGAATCTGGAAGCAGGAATAGTCCACCTCAAGCGGCGCCACGCGGCGGGCGGGCTTGTCCATGAGGGCCGCGATGCGCAGGCTGGCCGCCCCGCGGGTGATGAGCAGCTTTTTGAGGAAATGGAGCGTCATGCCGCTGTCCACGATGTCCTCCACGATGATCACGTCGCGGTCCAGGATGCTGCGATCCAGGTCCTTGACCAGCCGCACCTCGCCGCTGGACTTGGTGCTGGCCCCATAGCTGGACACGGCCATAAACTCGATCTCAAGCGGCAGGTCCACCTGGCGGATCAAATCCGAAAAGAATACGCTCGCGCCCTTGAGGATGCAGATGAACACGGGCTTTTTTCCCCGGTAATCAGCGGTGATTCGCTCGCCCAGCGCGCGCACGGCGGCGGCGACCTCCTCGCGGCTGTACAGAATGCTGTCCAGGTCGTGATACAGATTGCGTTCGTTTTCCATGGATGCTCTCTCCTTTTTCGGTTCATCTGTAGGGATCGCCGGGCGCGGCCAGCAGCCGGACCGACCCGCCGGGCACGGCGGTCAGGCGCAGCCTTTCGGACGCGCACAGGCGCGGAATCCAGAGCACTTCGCTCCCCACGGCCAGCACGGCCAGGTACGGGCGCAGCGGGCGGTCGATCCGCCGGTCGGTCAGGAAGCGGCGAAGGGCCTTCTCCCCCGGTGCTCCCATGGGACGAATCCGGTCGCCGGGACGGGGATGGCGCCAAACGGGCCCCTGCGCCAGCACCGCCGGGGGCAGCACCGCCTCGCCCGCATGGGCGGGCACGGGGGTATCCGGCCCGGCGGGCGTCTGCGTCAGGCGCATGAAGCCCAGGGCGTAGGTCCGTTCGCCTTCCGTCACCGGAAGGGGCTGACCGCCTGCGGCGGGGCGCAGCGGCCCGCCTTCCTGGGTCAGCAGGTAAAGGTAGTCCCGCCCCGCCACGACCTTGAGGCCGCAGGGCAGGTTGCGCTCCTCGCCCGTCGCTCCGCGCGCCAGCGCGGTCAGGGCCAGCGTGTCGCCGTGGCCGAGGGCCCGCTCATCGGGCAGGGGGCCGCGCAGGGCCGCACCCTCCCAGAACCAGCGCCGCAGCACGCGGCGCGCCAGCGCCTCCGACGCCTCCGCAAGCGGCCCGCGCCGGAGCGCATGCAGCGGGGGCAGCTCGGCCCGCGCGGCCTCATACAGCCGCTCCGCCTGCGCGTCCAGATAGCGCGCGTCCATATCAAGCGCCTCCGCCGCCCCCGCGATGCGCGAACGCGCGCCCGGAAACAGCCGCTCCATGGCGGGGATCACCTCAAGGCGCAGGGCGTTGCGCGGGGTGAGCGGGCTTTGGTTGCTCTCGTCCTCGCGGTGGGAGAGGCCCTCCGCCGCCAGCGCCTGCGCCAGCTCCCGCTTGCCAAGCCCCAGGAACGGCCGCAGCATCACCCCGCGGCCGAACGGCACGCACGCCCGCATGCCGCACAGCCCGTCCGTGCCCGCGCCGCGCAACAGGCGCATGAGCACCGTTTCGGCCTGGTCGTCCCGATGGTGCGCCACCAGGACCGCGTCCATGCCAAGCGCGTCCATCTGCCGCGTGAAGATGGCGCGGCGGCTCTCGCGCGCCCGCGCCTCCGCGCCGGGGGCGTCCATGCCGCCGGTCAGCCCCGCGTCCTCCACATGCAGCGGCACCTTCAGCGACGCGCACAGCGCGCGCACGAAGCGCTCGTCCTCCCGCGAGGCCTCGCCCCGCAGGCCGTGCTGCACATGGCTGGCCTCCAGGCGGAAGCCCGCCGCCGTCCGCAGGCGGCACAGCGCGTGCAGCAGCGCCACGCTGTCGGCTCCGCCGCTCACCGCGCACAACAGGGCGGCCCCCTCATGCCAGAGGCCCGCGTCCTCCAGCGCGCGCCGCGCGGCCGCAACCGGCGCCTCAAAGCTCATGGGCGTCCTCCTCCCCGGTCACCAGCTCCGTCACCTGCCGGGCCAGCGATTCCGACGTGCCGCACGCGGCGTCGGCCCAGCCCTGCGCCGCCTCGCGCGTGGGCAGCAGCAGCAGCACGCCATAGGCGGTTTCCCCCTCGCGCAGGGCTACGGCGGCGGCATACTCGCGCCCTCCGTACCCCAGCAGCGCCGGGCGTCCCTCCGCCGCCGCACGCATCGCCTCCTCCTGACTCCTCAAAACGGGCAGCGGCCGGCCGCCGGCTTCAAAGGGCAGGGTATACAGCAGCGTCAGCAGCCGGGGCGCGCAGGCGCGAAACCCGCGCACCACCGCGCGCGCCAGCGCCTCATCCGGCGTATCGGCGTCCAGCACCAGCGCGGGCACATCGCCCTCGCGCACCGTTCCCACCGCGCCGTAGCGGCCGGGCTCCGCCCGGCGGTACGCCGCCGCGGCCTGCCGCCGCTCGTTCAGCCCGGCGGCATAGGCCGGAGCCGCCGCGCGGATGCGCTCGCAGTCCGTATGCGTCAGCTTGTCGCGCAGCAGCGACAGAGTCTTTTCCCCTCTGGGCGTGAGGTAGAGCACGCCCTCCAGCGCAAAGCGGCCCTGGGCCACCTCCCCGTCCTTTTTGAGTTCGTCCAGGAGCAAGCAGTAGGGCAGGTATTCCATCAGCTCCAGGCCCGCCACAAAGGGCCAGAGCTGGTCGGACGTGGCCATGCCCAGCGCCCGGAGGCACAAAAGCAGCCTCAGCTTGTTCTCCGCGTCCGATACGCGGCGTTTGGGCGAAAGAAACGGCATCATACCCTCCTGAAAAGGCAAAATGGCGGCGGCGCTTTCTCCTGCGGCACGGCGCAACGAAAGAATGGGCAAAGCGGATGCTTTGCCCATCTCAATGCCCCAAGGGCACGGTCGGTCGCAATAGGCGCCTGCCATGGCAGGCTGTGTTTGTTCAGGCCATGAAGGGCTTGATATCGCCCAGGAGGTCGTCGCAGGAGTCGGTGTAGATCTCCATGGTGATGGGCTTGCTCAGGTCCAGGCTGAAGATGCCCAGAATGGACTTGGCGTCCACCACATGGCGGCCGGCGCGCAGATCTACGTCATAGGGATAGCGGTTGACGATGTTCACGAAGGACTTGACGTTCTCCGCCAGGCTCAGCTTGATATTGACAGACTTCATAATTGAAAGCCTCCTTTCGTTTGGGTACGCAGGTATTATACACTATCCCTTGAAAAAAAGCAAGGATTCCCGCATTGTATCATTCAACAAAGTTCCCCTTGCGGCCGGGGGATTGTTGTCGGAGAATATCCATGCTATAATACGATCGGCAGCCCTGCTGCCGTATTCCGCATAAATGCTATGGACGAGGATGACGCGAGCGATGAGCAACCTATCCCCGGAAGAAATCGGGCGTCTGGCCCTGCGCTTTGCCCCGGAAGGCGTGATCGATGCGCCGGTTCCCTTTGGCGGCGGACACATCAACGATACCTACCTGTTTTCTCCCGCGGGGGAGAAGGGTGTGCGCTACGTGCTCCAGCGCATCAACAAGACCGCCTTCCCCCACCCGGAGGACGTGATGGACAACATGCTCCGCGTGACGCAGCACCTGCGCGGGCAGATCGTCCTGCGCGGGGGCGACCCGCAGCGTGAAACCCTGCGCCTTCTGCGCACGCAGGACGGCCATTTCTTCGCCGTGGACCGCAACGGCGACTATTGGCGCTCCTACAGCTTTGTCAGCGATTCCGTCAGCTACGACCGCAGCGGCGACGAAAGGATCTTCCGCGAATCGGGGCGCGCCTTCGGGCGCTTCCTGTCGATGCTGGAGGGCTTTGACGCCGGCTCGCTCCATGAGACGATCGAGCGCTTCCACGATACGCCCCACCGCTTCGCGGCCCTGCATGAGGCCGTGGCGCGCGACGCGGCGGGCCGCGCGGAGGGCGTGCGGGACCTGATTGACCAGGCCCTGTCCTACGAGCCGTTTTCCTCCACGCTGGTGGACGCGCTCTCCTGCGGCCGCCTGCCGCTTCGCGTGACGCACAACGACACCAAGCTCAACAACGTCCTTCTGGACGAGCGCACCGGCCGCGCCCTGTGCGTGATCGACCTGGACACCGTGATGCCCGGCCTGTGCGCCTACGACTTCGGCGACGCCATCCGCTACGGGGCCTCCACCGCGGCCGAGGACGAGCGCGACCTGGGCCGCGTGCGTCTGAGCCTGCCGCTCTACCGCGCCTACGCCGAGGGTTATCTGTCCGAGGTGGGGGGCACGCTCACCGAAGCGGAGCTGCGCTCGCTGCCGGTGGGGGCGAAGATGATGACGCTGGAGACGGGCGTGCGCTTTTTGACGGATTATCTCAACGGCGACGTTTATTTCAAGGTGGCCTGCCCCGATCACAACCTGGTGCGCGCCCGTGCGCAGCTCAAGCTGCTTGAGGACATGGACGCCAACTGGGAGGAGATGGTCTCCGTGATTGGCGAGCTGGCCGGCCGTTAAGAAAGGCGGCGCGTGACGGGCGCTTTTGCTTCCCCCGCCGCCCTGGAGAGGACCAAGCCATGAAGCTACACATCAAACCCATGACCCTTGTGCTCTGCGCCATGCTGGCGGGGGGCGCGGTGGCCGTCGCGCTGCTTTTGCCCGGCACGCTGGACAGCAGCCGGACGCTTGAGATCGAGCGCGCCGCCACGCCCACGCCCACCGCGGACGTGCGCAGCATGCTGATGGTGACCCTTGACCCCAACAACACCCCCGCCCCCACCGCCCTGCTGCTCAAGACGGGCGTCAAGGGCGACGAGGTGACGCGGCTTCAGCAGCGCCTCCAGGAGCTGGGGTATTACAACGGCGAGGTGGACGGCCAGTACGGCCCCGGCACGGCCGAGGCGGTGCGGGTGTTCCAGGCCCAGCACGGGCTGGACAGCGACGGCCTTGCGGGCGAGGCGACGCTCACCCGCCTCTACGCGCAGGATGCGCAGACCTGCGTGCCCACCGTCACACCCACGGCCACGCCCTCGCTGCTCAAGAAGGGCGACGCCAGCGACGCCGTGCGCGACATGCAGCAGCGCCTCAAGGATCTGGGCTACTATGACGGCGAAGTGGACGGCGACTTCGGCGGCGGCACGGAGGAGGCGGTGCGCCTCTACCAGCGCCAGAACGGGCTGGACGTAGACGGCATCGCCGCGGAAAAGACCTTTGCCAGCCTCTACAGCGACCAGGCCAAGCAGGTGACCATCACCCCCACGCCCGATCCGGCGCAGATGCCGATTCTGGTCAACAGGGAGCATCCCGTGGGCGCGGATTACGAGCCGGACGACCTGGTGAAGCTCAAAAACGTGATGCCCTCCTCGCTGGTCACCGTCAAGGGCAGCGACATCCAGGGCGACCGCACCGCCGCCAACGCCATGATCGAGATGTTCGAGGCCGCAAAGGCCGACGGCGTGACCGGCTGGCAGATCAGCGCGGGCTACCGCAGCTACGAATACCAGCAGGAGCTGTTCGACGAGCAGGTGGCCGAGTACCGCGCCGAGGGCTTTACGCAGGAGAAGGCCGTCTCCGCCACGCGCAACACCGTGGCCGACCCCGGCGCCAGCGAGCATCACACGGGCCTGGCCTTTGACATCACCGTGGCCGGCACCATCTTCAAGGGCACCGAGCAGCAGATCTGGCTGCACGAGCACTGCTGGGAGTACGGCTTCATCAGCCGCTACCAGGAGGGCAAGGAGAAGATCACCG